>JAQUUV010000013.1 GCA_028693695.1 Syntrophomonas sp. | reverse complement strand
GATATCATAGAGTTAACTAGAGAAAATATAGTGGATGAAACTATATTTTCTTTTGGAACAATAAGCGATTGCTCTTTAGAAAACCATGAGACGGAGAGAATGACTTTTAAACAAGTAAAGTTAAATAATGTTGTTTTTGATAAAATAATATTTAAACATATAGAGCTGATGGATGTGAGATTTCAAAATTGTGATTTATCAAATGTTGATTTTAATGCAGCGTCATTACATAGAGTCGAATTTATAAATTGTAAAATTATTGGCATTAATTTAGGTGAAGCCACCTTGAGAGATGTGGTTTTTGAAAAATGCAATGGCCAATATGCTTTCTTTAGCTATTCTAATTGTAAGCAAGTTGCGTTCCTAGAATGTCAATTATTTTCCTCGGATTTTAAAAACTCAATATTATCAAAAGTTGAATTTCAAGAGTCTAATCTACTTCAGGCTCAAATGAACTTCACAAATCTTAAAGGAATAGATTTTACTAGTTGTAACATTGAAGGTATCGGTGTAAACATTACTGATGTTAATGGTGCTATAGTTAACACAATGCAAGCAGCTTCTCTTTCTACTCTACTAGGTCTCATTGTTAAATAAAAATCTATTTAATGAAAGGAAACATCAACAATGCCAGCTTATGTATTAATTGAAATTGAAATTCATGATGGAAACACATATTTTCAGTATATTGAGAAAGCCCGGCCAATAGTCGAGAGTTATGGGGGTCATTACTTAATCAGGGGAGGGAAGGTAACACCACTTTTTGGTGATTGGGACCCTGAAAGAATAATACTAATTAAATTCTCTTCCCATGAAGACGTAGAAAAGTGTTTTAATTCAAAAGAGTACTTGGAAATAGCAGAACTTAGAGAGAAATCAACAAATACTAGATCCATTATTCTTGAAGGTTATGATGTGAAATAACAGTTCAGACATCAAAAGGAAGCAGTAAGTTATTTTATTTATTGCACATCACAAAGAGAAGGCGCAGCAGTGTCATGAGCAGGTAGATAAAATGTGAAAACAGAGACTAATACAGAAGGGGATATTATATGGAAAATGATAGGAAGATTGCAGTTTTAATTGATGCTGATAATGTATCTGATAAATATATAAGATATATATTTGATGAGATTTCTAACCATGGGACACCTACGTATAAGAGGATTTACGGAGATTGGACAAAACCGCAACTAGCATCATGGAAGACGGTGCTGCTTAATTATTCTATTTCTCCGATTCAACAATACAGCTACACAACGGGTAAAAATTCTACGGATGCCGCTTTAATAATTGATGCAATGGATATACTCTATTCAAAAAATGTGGATGGGTTTTGTATTGTGTCAAGTGATAGTGACTTCACAAAGCTTGCTGCCCGTTTGAGAGAGGCCGGAATGTATGTTGTTGGCATGGGCGAAAAGAAAACGCCTGCGCCGTTTATAGCGGCCTGTGAGAAGTTTAAATATCTTGAAGTCTTAGCGACAATCCCTATAAATCACGATGAAACCAATACCAATGAAAGGATAGAAAAGCAAGAGGCACCAAAAGAAGGCATGGCAAGTAAAGAAGAGCTAATAGAATCTATAAAAGTTATAGTAACTGAAACGTCAGACGAGGATGGCTGGGCATTTTTGGGCGAAGTTGGGACAAGACTTAATAAGCGTTACCCGGATTTTGATACCAGGAACTACGGCTACTCAAAGTTAACACTACTCATATCGTCCTTAAAGCAATTCGAAATCCAATCAAGAAAAACTAGTAATCCAAATGTGAGTCATAAATATATTAAGAATAAAAAGTAATCAAGCTATTCTACATAAGGGGGAATTATTATGAGCACTAATCATATAATTACGGAAATTCGTGGTCACGTCTTGCTGATGGGTTTCAATCGGCCGGAAAAACGCAATGCATTTACCCTGGACATGTATTATGACCTGGCTAGGGCTTACGGGGAACTTAGCCGCAATAGGAACCTCCGCTGTGGCTTGCTGTACGCGGTCGGTGATCACTTTACTGCCGGATTAGACCTTCCACAATGGGGACCAATCTTTGCATCAGGCAAGTGGGTGCCATTGGAAGATGGTATGATCGATCCCTTTGGTGTAGATGAGGATAACCGTTGCATGAAACCCATGGTTATGGCATGCCAGGGGATCTGCTATACTATTGGCTTCGAGTTGATGCTTGCGGCTGATGTTAGGATTGCTACTAAAGACCTGCGGCTGGCCCAACTGGAAGTCAAACGGGCCATATTCCCGGTGGGCGGAGCAACCGTGCGCATGTATAAGGAGATCGGCTGGGGCAATGCCATGCGATACATTTTGACCGGTGATGAGATGAGCGGACAGGAAGCTTACCGCCTCGGTCTGGTTCAGGAATTGGTTGAACCCGGACAGCAATTTAACCGAGCACTTGAGATGGCCGAAAAAATTGCCGAGGCTGCTCCGATGGCTGTTCAGGCTGCCTTAGCCTCCTCGCGCAGAGCCCGGGTTCATGGTGACAAGGCTGCGCTGACTAGCATGTTCGAGGAAATCCAGCCTTTGATGAGCAGCAAGGATTCCCAGGAAGGTCTACAGTCCTTTTTAGAACGACGCGAACCTAATTATACCGGAGAATAAGAAAACGTTGGTTATTCTATTGGAGTGTGGGAATAAAATCAATAAGTTGTTATAGAATACGATTACAATGTTAAAATTGGATCGTTGCATCTTAGCTATACTAAAATATTTGTTGGGAGATGTTCATATGATTAATTTGTCATTGCCCGGCAGGGAAATGAACCTGGAATTGAAAAATTTAGTGCTCGATTTGAATGGTACGCTTTCACTTGATGGCATACTATTAGAGGGCGTTTCAAGTATGAAATTTTCTCAACTAAATATATAGTTGGTTATGATATTATTAAGCTATTAAATCTCTTTTTATAAATGACGAGGAGGGGAAGAAGATTTCAGGTACTGAATTGAAAAAGTCCGATAATACATTAATTAAATCGTGGAGAGAATTCGTTAATAGTGGAACAATGGATTTAGATACAGTCAGGCCTGAGATACTGCAATCGTGGCAAAGATGTTATAATGCCAAGGTTGATCCTTATGATGGTACCAGCCACCTTATCCTGAAGCAGTACGAACTCGAACAATTACGGGCCCAAAACATGGAAATCATGGAGGTGGCCTGGCATTTTATGGTTAGACTCTATGAATTTGTAGCTGGTTCAGGATTTGTTGTTTTTTTATCAGATGAACGCGGTTTTATTTTGGAGAGCATTGGTGATTATGACATACTTGATGATGCCTCAAAGGTCAATCTAATGATAGGTACCGGGTGGATGGAAGAAGAAGTTGGCACTAATGGCATAGGTACGGCCTTAAAACTGAATAAACCAGTTCAGGTTTCAGGCCAAGAACACTATTGTGAAATGTTGCATCCCTGGACCTGTTCAGCAGCCCCTATCTTTAACGATGATGGGCAGATTATCGGTGCCCTGCAAATATCAGGACCTTCCAGCGCAGTTCACCTGCATACTCTGGGTATGGTTGTGGCTGCAGTGGAGGCAATTCGAGATCAGATCAGGATTAAACAAAAAAACCAGGCCTTAACCGTACTCAACAGCAGCCTGCAAAATATTTTTCAGACCATGTCTGACGGGGCAATTATGGTTGATCGGGAAGGTGTTATCAAGCAGATTAACCCGGTCGGGGAGCAGATACTGGGTTATAATTTAGTAGGTAGAACAATAGAGTATTTGTTTGGCAAGACTCCTAAGACCGACGGAGTTTTAGAGAGGGGTCAAGCTTATACAGAGGTTGAGGTGAGGGTGGATACCCCCCAGAACCATTTTCACTGCCTGGTAACCGGCAAACCGATCAAGGACGAAAAAGGGGAAGTAACTGGGGCAGTTATCTTTTTCAATCCTATAAATAAGGTAAAGAAACTGATTAACCGCTTTAGCGGTGCGCAGGCTACCTTCCATTTTGAAGATATTATTGGCGAAAGCCCTAAATTAAAGGAAGCTGTGCAAGTAGCATCCCATGCCGCATCGAATGTAAGTAATGTGCTTATTGTCGGTGAAAGTGGTACTGGTAAGGAGCTTTTTGCTCAGGCAATTCACAATTATAGTCCCTGTCAGAAGGGGCCATTTGTGGCGCTCAATTGTGCGGCCATACCCAGGGAATTAATCGCCAGTGAGCTTTTTGGCTACTCCGAGGGGGCATTTACCGGAGCCAGACGCGGGGGAAGACCAGGAAAGTTTGAAATGGCATCGGGAGGAACCCTATTCTTAGATGAAATAGGAGATATGCCCCTTGACCAGCAGGTAACTCTTCTGCGGGTGCTGCAGGAGAGGAAAATCACCCGTATTGGAGGAGATCAGGTTATTCCTGTGGATGCTCGGGTGATATGTGCTACCAATAAAAATTTGAAAGATGAAGTTAAGAAAGGTAATTTCCGCGAGGATCTTTATTACCGGTTAAACGTTGTACTGGTTTCGGCTCCTCCTCTGCGGGAACGTAAGGGAGATATTAGTCTTTTATTTAATTATCTTCTAAAAAAAATTTCTAAAAAATTGAACACCCAAATTGATAACGTACAACCAGGAATCATAGAATGCCTTCAAAACTATAGCTGGCCGGGAAATGTGCGGGAATTGGAAAATGTTGTGGAAAAGATGATTAACATCGCCAGCGGGCCAGTTCTCTCTTTTGAACACCTACCCGCCGAAATTGCGGTTATGCAATCTTTGCCGGAACAGTCTGATCCATTATCATCATCCTGGCCTTCCCCAATCGCCGGTCCCAACAACGGGGGGGGAGGTATGGATGCATTACTGGTCGAGCGCAATACCATTATGGAACTGTTGACCCGTCATAAAGGTAATATCAGCCGGATTGCCAAGGAAATGGGAGTTTCTCGAAATACTATTTATCGCAAGATGGAATTTTACCATATTTCCCGCGAATTTAATTTTGAATAAATTTATTTAAACTTTTCGAAATTTAAGAAAATATAATAAAAACCCGAGAATTGATACACATATCATTCTTCGGGTTTTTTCATTATTACGACGGATGGCATTGAAGGGAAAGTGTAGGCAAAGGCAGATTAAAATTCAACTGTAACACCAAAAGAAACAACTGTTAACAATCTTGGGACATTATAGTGGATATAAAACAGCTAACATACGCAGGTGGCTTTATGACTTCTAGAGAAAAGCCCAGATTGTCTGGGATGAAAAAAGACAGTGCGAAAAAGTAAAGTTGGCATAGTAATTGCGATAAATCATCTAAAACCGGTTAGCTGTATAAGAAAAATAATGCAGTGCCGAAAGAAATCAAGCCTACTAAATTAAGGAATGCCTGTAACCCTGGTGATAAGGAGGAAATTAAAATGGTGCACATAAAGGGTGCAGTATTCAGGTGAAATATAAACAGGCAGGGAATTAACATATTATTAACATAAATGTGAGTCATATATGTATTATAATTAGGGATATTTACCTCTTATAGATTGCATTCTGGGTTGTTGACAATGAATACATTGCAAATGTGATAATGTTATCAAACCAAAAAATGTTTTAATATGATATAATTACAAGAATTTTTACGATGATCAAGATCGACATATTGTCGATAGGACAAAAATTTTCTTTAAGTGATATTATATCCACCGGTAGAAAATTAAATAAAACTGCCTGTAACTAAAAGGGCAATTTTATTTGAAAAAGAGAGGTTGAAAAAGCCATGGAAAAGTTAATTGAAGGGATCGTAATTGATTCAAGTGGCGATACAACCAAAGTAAGGTGTAGTATACACAGTGATTGCGAGAATTGTGGCGTTTGTCCGGGTAATAACGCGATCATTTTAGATGTCACTGACGAGGTTGGAGCCAAGGTCGGGGAACGGGTTTTAATCGAAAGCAAGGAGACCAATACGCTCAGGGCCGCTTTTATGATTTTCATTTTACCATTGCTGGCGATAGGTTTGGGAATATCCATGGGTTATTATCTATCTTCCCGAATAATGATCTCAGCAGCTTTTCTGATGATACTGGGTGGACTGATTTTTGGTTTGCCTGTAATTTATATCATTAGACGTCTGGATAAATCAATGCAATCGGAGAAACCAAATATTATTAGAACCATTAAATGACGATGGAGGAGAGGTTGAGATGCTTGGGAAAATCAAGTGGGGTATTCATCCAGATACCCACAAATCACCGACTGAAGGAAAAGCCATTGAAAGCAATGAATTACCACGCAAAGTGATTCTTCCAGTCCGACAACATATTGGTGCACCTGGTGAGCCAATGGTGAAAAAAGGGGACATGGTCAAGAAAGGACAACTCATTGCAGCAGGTAGTGCTCCGGTATCCAGTAATGTCCATGCAACAATTTCCGGTAAGGTTGTCGATGTTTCCGATAAACCGCATCCGGGTTTAGGAAAATGCTTAGCCATTACCATTGAAAGTGATGGTTTGGATGAATGGGAAGAGGGCCTGCCAACTGAACGTGATTGGGGAAAGCTTGAAAGTTCGGAAATTATTGAAATTATTAAGAATGCCGGGATAGTAGGTTTAGGAGGGGCAACCTTTCCTACCTATGTTAAACTGAATCCGCCCAAGAATAGTCCCATTGATACGCTCATCATCAATGCGGCGGAATGTGAACCATTTTTAACGGCAGATCACAGGATAATGCTTGAATATACTGAGCGTATCGTCACGGGAATTTTAATTATTAAGAAAGTCCTGGCGGTTGATAAGGTGATTGTTGGGATCGAAGATAATAAAATGGATGCGGTTAAAGCCTTGACCACAGCTCTGGCAGGACAAGCAGTTCAAGTTGTTGCGGTACCTACCAGATATCCCCATGGTTCAGAAAAAATGCTGATCAAGACAATTCTTAATCGGGAAGTCCCATCAGGAAAACTCCCGATGAGCATCGGGGTGGTTGTCCAGAATGTTGGGACAGCGGTAGCGGTATGCGATGCGGTCAGAAATGGTATTCCACTTATAGAGAGAGTAGTAACCGTCAGTGGGAGTGCGATTAAGGAACCTAAAAATCTTAATCTTAGAATTGGTACAACCTTTGCTGATGCGGTTGAACAGTGCGGTGGTTATAAATTCCCCCCTGAAAAACTAATAATGGGCGGTCCTTTTATGGGCGTAACCCAGTATACAGCTGACGTTCCTATCATAAAAGGAGCTAATGGAATACTGGCTTTCGGTAAAGAAGAGATTAACGATGGTCCGGAATCACCCTGTATTCGTTGCGGTCAATGCGTCGAGGCCTGTCCGTGTGGGCTTAATCCGAGTATGCTCAGTATTCTTGGGGAAAGGTCACTGGTGGATGAAGCATTGAATGAATACCACTTACTGGATTGCATGGAATGTGGATGTTGTACCTATTTATGTCCGTCCAAACGTAAAATCGTTCATTATATCCGGTATACCAAAAAATTGTCAGCCCAAAAGGGAGGTAATTAAATGAGCACAGAAGTTGTTCAGGATGAGCAAATAGAAAAAATGATTGTTTCATCATCGCCCCATATGTTTGCTAATAATTCGATTCAAAAAATTATGTGGACAGTTAACCTGGCCTTATTACCGGCTGTAATCTTTGCCGTTTATCATTTTGGAATGCCGGCTTTGCAAACCTTAATTGCGGGGAGTCTATCGGCGGTTATTTTTGAAGCAATTACTCAAAAAATATTGAAAAAGAAAATTACCGTAAGTGACGGCAGCGCATTTTTGTGTGGATTGCTTTTGGCCATGTGCTTGCCTCCCGCAGTTCCGCTCTTTGTTCCGATCGTAGGTTCATTCATTGCCATCGTAGTAGCCAAGCACTCCATGGGGGGATTAGGCTATAACATATTTAATCCCGCTCATATCGGCAGAGCAGCCTTAATGGTTTCATGGCCAGTCCTGATGACTACCTGGACTGCGGTTACAATAATAGATACCACTACAAGTGCTACACCTTTAAATATATTTAAACTACAAGGTTATGACGCGTTGATAAATACTTTCGGAAGCCAGGCGGAACTGTATCGATCCTTATTTTTCGGGCTGCGAAACGGTTGTATTGGTGAAACGTCGGTTATATTGCTGGTATTAGGAGGTTTAGTCCTTATCTACAAACGCTTAATTGATTGGGTAGTTCCAGTGACGATGATCGCCACCGTCGGACTGCTGACCTGGCTATTTGGTCCCCATGGCTTAATGACCGGTGATCCACTATTTCATATGATGGCGGGCGGGCTTATCATAGGCGCATTTTTTATGGCAACGGATATGGTTACAACCCCGATCACCAGAAAAGGCAAGCTAATATTTGCCGCTGGTGCGGGTGCAATTACGGTGTTGATCAGACTGGTCGGAGGTTATCCTGAAGGCGTGTGCTATTCAATCCTGTTAATGAACTGCGTAACCCCGTTAATCGATCGCTATGTACAGCCCACACTATATGGAAGGAAGTGAAATTAGTCAATGACAGAGGAACATACCGAAAACAAAGACAGTATATTAAAGATTGCACTTAATCTAGCCGGTGCCTGTATTGTATCCGGAATAATTATAGCGATAGTTTATTTTCTAACCGCCGATATTGCCATACAAAAACAAATTGAATTAAAAAATCTGGCGCTTAAGAACCTGGTAACGGAAGCTGATAAATATACCCCCATTGAGGGAAAAACCGGCTGGTATACTGCTACTAAAAATGGAGAAGTGATTGCCTATGTAATTCCTTCCGAAAGTAAGGGTTATGCTGGTTCAATCAAGCTGTTGGTAGCGGTCGGACCGGATAATAAAGTATTACGATACACGATTCTTGAGTCTAAAGAAACCCCGGGTCTGGGTGATAAAGCGGCTAAAGCACCGTTCACTGGACAATTTGCCGGTAAAACATCTGAAAACCTTAAAGTAACCAAGGATGCAGGCAACAAAAATGATGTTCAAGCGATCAGCGGCGCAACCATAACCTCTAGAGCCGTGACCTTGGCTGTGAAAAATGCAGTTGATGAAGTAAGCAGCCTTACGAAGGGAGGAAAGTAAGATGAAGGGATTATGGAGTATATTTTCGAAAGGACTGGTCCTGGAAAATCCAATCTTTGTACTGGCATTGAGCCTTTGTCCTGCCCTGGCGGTAACCACTTCAGTGGTAAATGCATTAACCATGGGACTGACCGTAGCCTTTGTTATATCCATGAACAATCTGGTTGTTTCACTGGTCCGCAAGCTGGTTAACCCCAAGGTGCGGGTACCCATTTACATTACTTCCATTGCCACGATTGTAACGGTGGCTGAATTATTATTAAAGGCTTTTGCGCCCCTGCTCTATAAAGAGTTGGGTATCTATCTATCGCTGGTGGTGGTATTTGCCATTATTTTAGCGAGAGCAGAAGTTTTTGCTTCCAAGCATACCCCCCTGCCGTCTTTTGTTGACGGGCTTGGAATGGGGTGTGGATTTACATTAGCAATGCTCATTATCGGGGTAATACGTGAAGTAATTGGCAATGGAACCCTTTTGGGCTACCAGGTGTTGCCGAGTTCCTATGAACCGGCGCTCATTATGATTCTGGCACCGGGTGCATTTATACTCATAGGCTACCTGGTAGGAGCATCTAACATTCTGATTAAACATATCGAAAAAGCTAAAGCATCGAGAGGTGAGACATTATGAACGATTATTTACTCCTCTTCATGGGAGCAGTTGTGGTTAATAACTTCGTATTGACACGATTCCTGGGTTTATGCATTTTCTTTGGGGTTTCCAATAACCTTAGCGCTTCGGCCGGGATGGGTATGGCAGTAACCGCTGTCATTACCCTGAGTTCAATGTTTGCATGGATCGTTCATCATTATATTTTGGTACCTTTTAATGTTACATTTTTAACTACGATTGTATTTGTTTTGCTGATTGCAAGCTTTGTGCAGCTTCTGGAAATGGTTGTTAAAAAATATACACCGGCATTGCACAAAATGTGGGGAATTTACTTGCTTTTGGTTGCCACGAACTGTGTTGTACTTGGTGTTCCACTGATTAATGTTGAATCGAATTTCTCCTTGATGAAAAGTATAGTCAATGCGTTTGGTTCCGGGGTGGGTTTTGCTCTGGCGATTGTTCTGATGGCAAGTTGCAGGGAGAAGTTAAGACTGGCGGATGTCCCGAAATCACTCGAAGGATTGGGAGTGGCTTTTATTGTGGCAGGATGCCTTGCCTTATCGTTTTTCGGTTTTTCCGGAATGATTAAATAGAAAGGGAGGCGTGAGAATAGAATGAGTAGTGTTATTGCGATTATTGCTGTTATGGCTGGGGTAGGAATGTCTTTTGGGTTAGTTCTTGCCTATGCGAATAAAAAATTTGCAGTTGAAATGAATCCATTGATTCATGTAGTCGAGGATGCTTTGCCCAAGGGGCAGTGTGGTGCCTGCGGTTTTGCCGGATGCATGGCATATGCGGAGGCAGTTGTTTTGGATAAAGATGTTGCTCCCAATCTATGTATTCCGGGCAAAAAAGCCGTAGCTGAACAGGTTGGCAAATTAACAGGAAAAGTAGCTGAAGATATTGAACCCAGAGTAGCTTTTGTTAAATGTTCAGAACCTGTTAGTGTTGGGAGCAAGAAGTATATATATTCAGGAATTGAAGACTGTTTAGCTGCCAGTTTACTTCATGCCGGGCCCAAAGACTGCGAATATGGCTGTATTGGATTGGGAACTTGTGTAAAGCAATGTGTATTTGATGCTATTGAACTAAATGACCAGGGATTGCCGGTTGTGAACAAGGAAAAGTGTACAGGCTGCGGTAAATGTGCAGCGGTGTGTCCAAAGAAAGTCATCGATATGATTCCAATTGATGCCCATGTTGCTGTATATTGTAACTCGCATGATAAAGGAGCAGTTGTGAAGAAGTTCTGTAAACTTGCCTGTATCGGATGCGGTCTGTGTGCTAAGCTGTGCCCGCATGGTGCTGTTAAAATGCAGAATAATCTAGCTGTTGTTGATTCAAGTATATGTGCAGAGAAATGCACTGAAATGGTCTGTCTCGATAAATGTTCTACCAAGGCAATTAAGACATACAAGATTCCTCCGTTGGAAATGGAGCAGGCTGTCTAACATATATAAAACCGGAGAGACTAATGATAACTTGGAGTATGGGGAACAGGATATGAAAAAACTTTTTTACCCACTATTAATTTTAAGCCTATTAGTCTTTTCAACAGGTTGTAATATTGGGCAGTCGAAACCAGTTCAATCCGAGGACTTTGCATTGGGTACCATTATTAATCAGGAAGTATATGGAGCAAATGCGAAAAAGGCCTCTGATGAAGTAGCGGTCAAGATAAAAGAACTGGATGAGTTGTGGACCATTAATAATCAGGGTGGAGATATAAATAAACTTAATAATAACGCGGGTCAAGGATATGTTGAACTAAACCCGGAAACAATCAGCATATTAAAAGATGCACGGAAGATTGCAGATTTAAGTGGCGGGGTTGCCTTTGATATTACGGTGGCCCCGCTTGTTAAAGCTTGGGGTATTGGTACAGACAACCCTCAGGTACCAGCAGAGGATGTCCTGAAGAAACTCGTTACTCTGGTTAATTATCAAGATGTTTTAGTTGATGAAGCGACAAATTCGGCCAGCTTGCTTAAAACGGGCCAAATGGTTGATCTGGGTGGAATCGCCAAAGGGTATATAGGAGATATGGCGATTGAAATATATAAAAAGAATGGGATAACTTCAGCCTTCGCGAATTTAGGGGGCAATGTTGTTGTACTTGGTAACAAACCTGATGGAAGTGCATGGAAGGTTGGTATCCAAAATCCTAGAGGTCAGAATGGTGAAATTGTGGGAGTGGTTAGCGTCGCTGATAAAGCAGTCGTCACTTCTGGAGACTATCAACGTTATTTCATTAAGGATGGTAAGCGCTATTGTCACATTATTAATCCCCAGACAGGTTATCCTGCTGACAGCGGTTTAATGAGTGTAACCATTATTGCCTCATCCTCTACAGAAGCCGATGGGATGTCAAAAGCTTTTGTTTTAGGTCTTGAGAAAGGGATGGAGCTTGTCAAACGTTATGGCAAGGCAGAAGCCATTTTTATCACCAATGATAAGAAGATATATGTAACGCCTGGACTGCAAGGTGAATTTCAATTTGAGGATGCAACTAATGAATACACGTATATTCAAAATAGGTGATAAAATATTAATTGTCAGTATAGCTATAATCGTTGTTATCTTAATGCTTTTGAAGACTGTTGAGGTGAATCCTGACAAACAACTCACCGCAGTCATCAAGCAGAATGGTAATTTAATTAAACAGATTAATCTAAATGATCTTAAAAATCCTGAATATATTCATTTAAATGATGGAATTAACCAAGTTATCCTGGCTGAAAAAGGAAGGATCAGGTTTTTAGAATCAGATTGCCCGAATCAAACTTGTGTAAAAACCGGTTGGCTAACAAAATCAGGGGATAAAGCAGTTTGTATTCCCTCCAAAGTTGTTATTACAATAGCAGGTTACAATAAGCAAGTTGATATTTTTTCTTATTGATAAGGAGAAGACGTGAATAAGAAAAAAAGAGATGCTGTCATCATAATATTAATTTGTAATGCAATCTTGATTTCGCTATTAGAATTAATTATTCCTGTACCGATTCCTATACCTGGAGTCAAGCTAGGGTTAGGAAATATTATCACCATCATCGCGATTGTATTTCTAGATCTAAAGGATGTTCTAATAATCGTCTTTTTAAGGTGTATAGTTGTCGCGGTTCTAAGTAAAGGAATTACCGTGTTACCCTTTAGCCTGGCCGGGGGTCTTTTAAGTGCCCTTATAATGTGGTTGCTTTATAAAAAAATGTCACGGGTATTCAGTATCAAGGGAATAAGCATCATCGGTGCGATAACTCATAATATGGCCCAACTGACGGTAGCTTCATTAATACTAAGAGAGACAGTAATTTTATATTATCTGCCCATACTTCTAATTTCTGCGATTATAACCGGTTTGATAACGGGAAGCATAAGTGAGTTAACGGTTCGTGAGATTGAAAAAAGAGGTAATTTTTCAGGGATGTGAATTTATTTTGCTTGGATATTCAGCCGATTTAAAAGATAAAAATATAGGAATTGACGCAGGGATAAAGCTAAGTCTGGCAATACTCCTGGCTGTTGCTTCTTCCTTCTGTAATAATAGGCTGGATTTGGTGTATTTTACTTTATATCTAGTGGTCATCACGATTTTGCTCAAAAGCGAACTCTTGTTTATTCTTAAAAATCTGGCTTCTTATGGAATAATATTTGTATTTCCTTACCTTTGTGGATTATTATTATCCTTGGCTTTGAGCAAGCTTTTTGCTGGAGCAATATATTTAAATAATTTTAATTTCGAAGCAACCCTTTTTAAAATGGTAAAAATATTCTTTATTTGGTATATTGGCAGCTTATATTTTTTTACAACTCCTTTTATATCAATTGTTGATATGCTTAATAAAATCTTTTTCCCTTTGAATTCATTAGGTATTCCGGTTACAAAACATTTAAATATGATAATGTGCATTATGGATGAATTAACCAAGTCGGTGATTCAATTTAAACAAGATATTTTGGAACAGTCACGTCATATTTTTAAGAATAATCATTTGGGTGTTAAAACAAAATCCAAAGAACTATCCAACATTTTGGTTGCTTTTATCGCCAATTCTTTACAGCGAACAGATGAAATACAAAAGAAAATTGAGCTAAACCATGTAAATAATTATCTATATACATTAAGAATTTCTAAAAACGAAATAGTGGCTATTCTAAGTTTTATGATCTTTCTAATGTTCTTTTTTGCAAATTGATAATATTATTTAACAATTGCCATTAAGTAAGGACTTACGGCAAAATTTATTCATTCTATAATCAACCTCCTTCATTTACCAGTCAAAAATCTACCCAAATCTATGTTATCCTTGCAATAGCAATATTTGCAGTATAATTGAAAAATTCAACGAAATATTCGGCATTACTTCCTATTTTGCTAATTTCTATTATATGAATTCTTTTAACGGTTGGGGCTGCATTCAGGTAAAATTACAAGAATTTCTGTGGGAATCAGGTCGACATATTGTCGATAGGTGATATTATTAACTTTTTAGGTAAGGAAGGGGCGAGGACTTTGGGGCATGCCGTTAAATTATCTCCAACCAGCGATAGCCAGAAGGCTCTAATTTCTAGATTAGAAAAAGAAGCGGGAACCAGCATTAATTTGTGTTATCAATGCGGAAAATGTACGGCGGGTTGTCCAGCAGCGTTTGCCATGGATTATCCCCCGCGGCAGGTTATTCGGTTGTTGCAACTGGGACTG
This sequence comes from Syntrophomonas sp., assembly GCA_028693695.1. Taxonomy (GTDB): domain Bacteria; phylum Bacillota; class Syntrophomonadia; order Syntrophomonadales; family Syntrophomonadaceae; genus PHAA01. The sequence continues at coordinate 7,445 of JAQUUV010000013.1, read as the reverse complement.
GTAGAGGAGGCCTTAAATGCAGAGAGCGTTTGGATATGCGCTAGCTGTGAGACCTGTTCTTCTCGTTGTCCACGCGGGGTAGACGTTGCTGCCCTGATGGATGCGGTGCGCAGGGAGGCACTATTGCAGAATAGGGTTACTGATAAAAAGGTGGCAGCTTTCAATAAGGCTTTCCTAAACGGGGTAAAGTGGTTTGGCAGAACCTATGAGGCAGGATTGCTTATACAATACAATACTGTTACCGGCCAGTATTTAAAAGATGCGGAACTAGGTCTACCTATGTTCTTGAAGGGCAAAGTAAGTATATTACCTGAAAAAATAAAGGGCCGTGATGCGGTTAAAAAGATATTTGAACGTGCCCAGGAAAAGGGGGGTGAATAGGATGAAGCTAGCCTATTATCCCGGTTGTTCTCTGGACGGCAGCGGTGTTGAATATGGTCTTTCTACCCGCCGGACTGCAGCCATACTGGGAATAGAACTGGAAGAGTTAGAAGATTGGAACTGCTGTGGAGCTACTTCAGGGCATAACACTAATAAGATACTGTCACTGGCCTTACCAGCTAGAAACCTGGCCATTGCGGAGAAGACCGGACTGGATATTCTGGCCCCTTGCGCGGCCTGCTATAGTCGTTTTAGGGCAACCGAGCATGCAGTGCGCCATGACCAAAAACTAAAAGAAAAAATAGAAGCCATAATAGAAATGCCCTATAGTGCCAAACAAGAAACCCTATCCATACTAGACCTGTTAGCTAATAAAATAGGTATAGAAAAAATCCAGGAAAAAGTAGTAAGCACTTTAACCGGGATGAAAGCCGCCTGCTATTACGGGTGCCTGTTAGTAAGACCCAAAGAACACACTGGTTTTGACGATGCGGAAGACCCCCAGAGCATGGACCAGGTAGCTAAAGCCCTGGGAGCCCAGGCCATAGACTGGCCCTATAAAACCGAATGCTGTGGAGCCGCCCTGGCCACATCCAGGCCTGACGTAGGCACTAAAATGATCCACGACGTACTATTAAACGCCCAGGCCGCAGGGGCCGAGTGCATAGTCACCGCCTGCCCCCTGTGCATGATGAACCTTGACATGCGGCAAAAGGCAGCTGAGAAAGCTTACAACGTAAAATTTAATATACCCATATACTATATAACCGAACTCATAGCCATAGCCTGCGGAGACGCGCCAAAAACGGTTGGTATAGATAGACACTTTGTGGAAGCAGGCAAATATCTCGAAACAGTCAAGGAAAGAGCTGCAGAGGCTAAAGTTGCTGCAGAAAAGGCCGCCCTAGAAGCAGCCGACAAAGCCAAGGCTAAAGCCGCGGCGGCAAAAGAGGCTAAGGAGAAAGCAACCAAAACCGGAGACGCAGCTGCCCAGGATAAAACCCCCAAGAGTGGAGAAACGTCTGCTGCGCCGGATACCAAGAAAATTGATGGTTTTGTAACTGCTCTAACGAAGAATCCGGATAAGATGGCTGCCAAACTGGTAGCGGACCCTGCTCATGCTGGTGTCCTGGCCTCAATTATGGATGAAAAGAAGATCGGCAAGTTGGCTAGTTTGATGGCGAAGGATATGGAATTAGCCAAAAAGGCTGCGGCTGCCTTCGTACAACAAGAGCTGAAACGGCAAGGTGAATGTCAGGATTAGTTCTAATTAACCCTTATGGATGAAAAATATGTTCTGAAGAAATTAGGAGAACGGTTTTATGTCATCCTGAGCGTCAGCGAAGCAACCTTAATAAGTGCCGCTTGTGGCGCATATGTAGTCCCCGTAGGGGGGATCTTACTCCTCACCTTGGGGAAGATTCTTCACTCGGCTCAGAATGACAATAATTTCAATTTTCATACTTATAATAGGGTTATTATATCCCCATAAGGTGAAGGGTGATTCCATAGAGGAGGGAGACGGAGTAGATGAAAAAAAGAGTAGGCGTATTTGTTTGCGAATGTGGAACGAACATTGCTGCTACTGTTGATACAGAAAAAGTAGCTGAATACGCAAAAACATTGCCCGGCGTTGTCTATGCCACCAATTATAAATATATGTGTTCAGATCCTGGTCAGGAACTCATCAGAAATGCCATCCAGGAGCAGCAACTGGAGCAGGTCGTGGTTGCGTCCTGTTCACCGCGTATGCACGAGAATACTTTCCGCAAAGCTACTGCAGCAGGCGGATTGAATGCCTATATGATGGAAATGGTTAATATCCGGGAGCAGAATTCATGGGTAACCCATGATCGGGGACAGGCCACCCAGAAGGCGCAGGCCCTGGTAGGAATGGCTGTATCCAAGGCATTGCGGAACAAACCACTGCAGGTTTCAACGGTTCCTATTACCAAGAAAGCAATGATCATCGGTGGGGGTATTGCAGGAATGCAGGCAGCCCTGGATATTGCTGAAGGCGGCCACCAAGTTATTGTTGTAGAAAGAGAGGCCTCCATTGGCGGGAAGATGACTCAGCTGGACAAAACCTTCCCCACGATGGATTGTGCCGCCTGAATAGGCACCCCCAAGATGGTTGCTGCGGCGCAGCATCCTAACATTGAGTTAATGACCTATTCAGAAGTTACCAAAGTAAGTGGATACATTGGCAACTTTAAAGTTACCGTTAAGCAAAAACCAAAATATGTTGATTGGGATGCCTGTACAGGTTGTGGCACCTGTATCGAAAAATGCCCCACCAAAAAACTAGCTGATGAATTTGATTTTGGCATGGGTAAAAGAACAGCTATTCATAAGCTGTTTGCGCAGGCTGTTCCGGGTAAACCCTATATTGATGCCGAAAACTGTTTGAAGTTGACTAAAGACAAATGTGGCATTTGCGAAAAAGTTTGCCCCACAAATGCTATAAACTTTCAGGATATGGCGATTGAAAAAGAAATTGAAATTGGAGCCATCATCATGGCAACCGGTTACGATCAGTTTGATTGGAAAGGTGCCTATGGCGAATACGGTTATGGTAAATATCCCGATGTTATCAGCGGACTGGAGTTCGAACGCCTGGTTTCAGCCGGTGGCCCTACGGGCGGTAAAATCGTTCGCCCCTCCGATGGCACCGAGCCAAAAAACATTGCATTTATTAAATGCGTGGGCTCCAGAGATGATACCAAAGGCAAGAGCTATTGCTCTCGAGCTTGCTGTATGTATACGGCTAAGCACGCCTATCAGGTAAAGACCAAGATCGAAGACAGCGAAGCCTATGTCTTCTATATGGATGTTCGCACCGCGGGCAAGAACTACGAAGAATTTTATCAACGGGCGTTGAACGCCGGTGCCAAATATATTCGCGGCCGAGTCAGTAAAATCTACCCCCGTGGAGATAAACTGATTTTAAAATCGGAAGATACCCTATTGGGAAGACCCATTGAAGTTGAAGCAGATATGGTGGTTTTGGCAACCGCTATGGTGCCTTCAGCAGGTGCTACGGATTTGGCGAAGAAAATCGGCTTCTCCGTTGACAAAGATGGCTGGTTCCAGGAAGCTCATCCGAAATTACAGCCCGTGGAAACTTTTGCAGCAGGTGTGTATCTGGCTGGAACATGTCAGGGACCCAAAGATATTCCGGATACGGTTGCACAAGCCAGTGGTGCTGCAGTAAAAGTCCTGGGCTTATTCTCGAAGACGGAGCTGGCTACAGAACCTATGGTCTCTGAAGTTGATATTAATAAATGTTCAGGCTGCGGTCTGTGTGTACCGATTTGTCCTTATAATGCCATTTCCTTAAGGGAGCAAAATGAACGCGGTGGACATGGGCATGGTCCCTTTACGCGCCAGGTAGCGCAAGTTAACAATAGCCTTTGCCAGGGATGTGGTGCCTGCATACCGGCTTGTCGGACCTTGGCATTGAACTTGAATGGCTTTACCAATGACCAACTTGTTGCGGAGGTGGATACTTTATGTCTATAGATACACAGGCTGGCTGGGAACCGAAAATTATTGTATTTGCCTGCAATTGGTGTTCCTATGCAGCAGCAGATCTAGCGGGCTTAAACCATTTAGAGTATGCAGCAGATGTACGCATCATTCGGACGCCCTGTTCAGGACGAATGGACCCTATGCTGGTTTTAAGAGCCTTTAATCGAGGGGTAGATGGGGTACTCCTATCTGGGTGACACCCTGGTGACTGTCACTATGGTAGTGGCAATTATTATCAACGCCGTCGGCAGACAGTAATGAAAAGCCTGATGGAGTATCTTGGTATTGAACCAGAGAGATATCAAGTTTCCTGGATATCAGGTGCCGAAGGGATCAAATTCCAAGAAACTATGGGTAAATTAGTCTCAGATGTGAAAAAGCTCGGACCCAACAGAAAGCTGAGGGATGCGCGATGAAAGAAATAACCAACAAAATTCAAGCAATTGCGGCCAGGCTTTTTGAAGAAGGGAAGATCGACGTTTTCCTGGCGTGGGAAAAAGGCGAGTTAGATTTTCAAACCAAGTCCTATGTTGCTCGCAATGTTGAAGATGTAAAAAATATTATTTTTAACGAATATAGTATCTATAACGTATCCAATTCTCTATTGAAATTTAGAGACAGCCACGAAAAAATCGGTATTGCGGTTAAAGGCTGTGATTCACGCGGGATTATAAGACTACTTGAGGATTTGCAGATTAAAAGAGATCGCCTGTACATCGTCGGTATTCCCTGCCCAGGCCTGAAAGATCCCCTGGCAGCAGCCAGGAATTATGGCGGATTTAGCAAGAAGCAGGAAGAAGACGGACTGGCCAAGAAATGCCTGGACTGCATCCAGCCTAATCCGGTCATCTATGACGAATTGGTCGGACCTGAGCAGAGCCTCAGACAGCAGGGTGACCGCTTTGCCAGAGTCAAGGAAATCGAGCAGATGTCAGCTGATGAGCGCTATAAGTTCTGGGAAGACACCTTTTCCACCTGTATCCGCTGTTACGCCTGCCGCCAAGTATGTGTGGCCTGCGACTGCCGGACCTGTATTTTCGATGAAATGAAACCGCAGTGGGTGGGACGTGAAAATAGCGTTACTGACAACATGATGTATCATCTGGTCAAACATGCGCACATGGCCGGACGCTGCATTGAATGCGGTGAATGTGAACGTGTTTGTCCGGTAAACATTCCCTTAATGCTCTTAAATCGGAAACTTATCAAAGAAGTTGGCACATTATTTGGCGGGTCTGAAGCCGGCATGCAATATGTGGAAGGTTCTAAACCTCCACTCAGCGTGTACCGTGAAAACGACCCGGACAGTTTTATATAGGGGGTGAGAAATGTGAAGGTATTAAGCAAAGCCAAGCTGCAAGCAGCCTTAAACAAACTAAGTGATCAAAACGAACTCTTTGTACCCATGCAAAAAGGGCAACAGAGCGGATATTTTACCTGGAAAAGCTTTGAAGATGGCAAGGATGAACTCATGCTGGAGGCCCTGAACGTTTATCAGTCCCCTAAAAGTGTTGTATTGCCTCAGACTGAAAAAATGTACAGCATAAAAGGCCAAGGCATGGAAATAAATATTGACAAAACTTACGAAGACGATCATCCAACCATTATTTTTGGAGCCAGAGGCTGTGATGTTAAAGGCATAATGGCTATGGATGAGGTGTTTCTAACCAGAGGATATGAAGACAGCTTCTACAAAGCCCGTAGGCAAGCTAACACCATCATTGCGAATGCCTGCTACGAACCCGGAGCCAACTGCTTCTGCAGCACTATGGAAGTCAATCGGATTGACCCAGTCGGAGCCGATGTCATCCTTCGTGATGCGGGGAATGGTTATGTCTGGGAAGCAAAGAGCGAAAAGGGCGAAGCTGTTACTGCCATAATAGCAGACTTATTGGAAGATAAAGATATGAAATTGCCGGAAGCGAAACCCTTCCAGCAGAACGTTGACTACACCGGCGTAGCTGAGAAGCTCAAAGGTATGTTTGAACATCCCTTATGGGATAAATTGTCACAGGCCTGTATTAACTGTGGGATGTGTACCTATGTATGCCCTTCCTGTTACTGTTTTGACATTCAGGTTAAAATGTGGGGAGATCAAGGCTACCGATTCCGGGCCTGGGATTCCTGCATGTTTGAAGAGTATTCCCGGGAAGCCGGTGGCGGCAACCCTCGAGGCGCTAGCAAAGAGCGCTTCAGGCAACGCTTTCTGCATAAACTGGAGTTCTTTAAAGAAAGATATGGAACTCCTCTATGTACCGGATGCGGAAGATGTATTGTCGTCTGCCCGACAGATACAAACATCGTGAGAATCATCGATGCAGTAAAGGAGGCAGAGATTAATGCCTGATCAGGATCATAAATGCACCTGCAGTGAACAACCTCTGGTGCCAATTGTTGTTGAGGTAATTGATATTATCGATCGTACTCCAGATGTAAAAAGCTTCTTTGTAAAGAATGTAGACGGCAATGGAATCCCTTTCCAGGTAGCACCCGGACAGTGCGGCATGGTTTCTCATCTGCCCATTGGGGAAGCCATGATCTCCTGCACTTGGCAGGAAGAACAGGAATACTTGGAGTTTGCCATAAAACGCGTTGGTCTCTTAACCGATGAACTTCATCAGATTGAAGTGGGACAAAAAATTGGAGTCAGAGGACCATATGGCAATGGTTTCCCGGTTGACGCCTGTAAAGGTAAGGACATGGTTTTTATCGCCGGCGGCATCGGCCTGGCCCCCCTGCGCTCCTTTATCAAATACTGCTTCAAGCACCGTGAGGACTATGGTAAGATTACCATTCTTTATGGCAGCCGCAGTAAAGCTGACCTGTGCTTCAAGGAAGAATTGTTCGATCTATGGCCTAAAGAGTCCAATACGGAAGTTTTTGTAACCATTGATAATGCTGAAGCAAGCTGGGATGGCCATGTGGGCTTTGTCCCGTCTTATCTGGAAGAAGTAAGTCCCAGCTCTCAAGGTGCCATCGCCGTGGTTTGCGGTCCGCCGATTATGATTAAGTTCGTCCTCCAGTCTTTAGAAAAGATGGGCTACAATGATGACCAGGTCATAACCACTCTGGAGATGCGCATGAAATGTGGCATTGGCAAATGTGGTCGCTGTAATATTGGCAGTGAATTCATCTGTCTCGATGGACCGGTCTATTATCTGAAACAGTTGAGAGATCTTCCACCGGAGTGGTAAGGACCAAAAGCTAAAGTGAAGCTGGAGTATAATAAATAATAAGGGATAAGCCAATTGGCTTATCCCTTTGTTTTAATTCCTTTAAAAATTCCCTTTTTATTTCCTTCTCATCATGCTCCAATGTTCCATTCAACTAATAATCCCCTTGCTTCCCCAAAATTTATACGACACTTCTAAAGCTAATGGTTATCTTTCTTAAGCTTATAATTGTTGTAATAATGATGGAAATAAAAGAGATAATTATTATAAGCCAACTAGAAATTATGCAAAAGTCACGAAATTTATCAACCGTAAACACAGTTACGGCTAAATATCCAATAGTATAAAAAGGAAGTATTG
>JAQUUV010000186.1 GCA_028693695.1 Syntrophomonas sp. | reverse complement strand
TTATCTGTTCTTCCTTCCTGAAAATAATATCCAGATACTTCTGCAATCGTCCTTGGATGTCTTCCTTAATGATTCCTTTATGCGATGAAACAATAACTTGGGGCTTCAATTCCATACATTTCTTAATTGATTTAATGAAGTCATTTAGGTTACTGCAGCTATGTGCATACCAGGGGCCAAAGCCGCTTAAATCAATATCCGCGCTAAAGAGCAATCCGGATTTATCCTCATAAAAGGCACAGTGACCCGGGGTATGTCCAGGGCAATGAATTACTTGCAACCTCACATGGCCGAAATCCAGAATGTCTCCATCCGCAAATTCGCGATGTACCGGCGATGCCTGCAAATCAATAGATTCTACGAAATCCCAGCCCTGCTGTTCTCCATCAAAATCTGCAAATCCGTAATACTTCAGAAACGTATCCAGCGAACGGATAGCTGGAGCATCAAGGGAATGTGCCCATACATCTGCGCCAGGGAAACGGTGATTGTTTAAAATGTGGTCCTCATGAAAATGTGAATTTACTATAAGCTCGACAGGATCTTGCATCAGGTATTCCAGATTTTCTTTTCCGCAACTACTATCTATTAATACTCTTATATCATCCTCGATTAGAAGACAGTGACAATAGGGGAATCTCCCCCCGTTGGGAGCCTCAATAAACTTTATCCGGTCAGTAAGATTAATCATAAGCTTTTCTGCTCCTTACAATAAACTATAATTAAATCAGTTTATTTTAACCGATTGGCTGTGAATTTTATATCTACTGACTATTGCTATAAGCACAGTTTATATAAGTCTATACTTGTCTTTTGGGGAAGATTATGCTGCAATTACTGGAATTTGTAGTATAATCTGCCTTACAGATTTAAGATAAGAACAAGCTTGTAGTGACTATTGATTTACGGGAGGTTATTGTTGTGGAAACTAATGTTATGGTTAAAGTTGAACGACAAATGGAGCGCGAGGAAAGTTGGTCTTTGCTAGAGAATGGTTTATATGGAGTATTATCTACTGTGGATAATAACGGGCAGCCTTACGGAGTCCCGTTGAACTATATATTGAATGAAAACAATATTTATTTCCATTGTGCCTTAGAAGGACATAAGTTAGAAAATATTAAATATAATGATAAAGTTTCGTTTACAGTGGTAGGCGATATAGAAATTTTGGCCAGCAAATTTTCCATAGCTTACGAAAGCGTAATTTTATTTGGAATTATTAGCATGGTGGAAGACGAAAAGGAAAAAGGCTTGGCACTAATGAATTTGGTGAGGAAATATAGCTCTGAGTTTGTCGCAGAGGGTGAATTATATATTAAAAATGCTATAAATAAATGTGCAGTTTTCAAGATTGAAATCCAATCGTGGACAGGGAAGCATCGCCTTAAATCCAACTCTTAAGAGCTCAGGTCTTCTTTCATACTCCAGAATTCTTCTTGAGATAGACGTGCAAAAAGTTTGGGAAAGTTTGGGGTTATTTGCCGTATACTATTATTTGGTTTTGAGTAACTTATGGTTAAGCATTTAAATTGGGGGTTATGCTATGCCATTTATACCGCGCCGGGTGGTCTTTGAGGAAGCGGCTTTAAATTATAATATCGGAAAGCAAATGTGGAAACAGTTTAGTTCCAATCCCAAAATTGAAATTGAAGTTATTGAGGATAGGAAAAGAATAAAAGGAATTAAGGGTAATACCATAACCGAAACCCATCAGGAGGCAAAAAAAACTTTGGTAGTGGGGATAAGAAAGACTTTTAAATTTCAGAGCTGCAAACCTTCTGCACACTACCAACTCCCCTTGGTTACAGGCTGTACGGGAAGATGCGAATACTGCTATCTTAATACCCAATTCGGCAATAACCCCTACATTCGTGTTTATGTTAATGTTGACGAAATACTTAAGCAGGCAGAAGATTATATGGCGCAGAGGCAGCCTGATGTTACTATCTTCGAGGGTGCTGCGGTATCAGATCCGGTGCCGGTAGAACCTTATACCGGATCTCTAGCCCGGGCTATCCAGTTCTTTGCCGGTCATGAGCATGCCCAATTCAGATTTGTAACCAAATTCACCGATGTTGATACGCTTCTTAACATCGAGCATCGTCAAAAAACAACTATTCGCTTCAGCATAAATGCCGATCATATTATCCAAACCTATGAACACGCTACCCCCGGCTTGAAACAAAGAATACAGGCGGCCAATAAGGTTGCTCAAGCTGAATACCCATTGGGGTTTATTATTGGACCCGTGATCTTATTTTCGGGATGGGAGCATCAGTATCGCCGGATGTTGGAAGAGTTGAAGGATGTTTTAAAAAGTAGGCAAATTGCATTTGAAGTAATATCGCATCGTTTTACTACCCGGGCCAAAAATACAATCAATAAAATTTACCCCGACAACACTCTACCTATGGATGAGGACGACCGCAAATTTAAATATGGCCAATTCGGTTATGGTAAATTTTTGTATCCTGCGGATGAGATGCAATCCATTAATTCTTTCTTTACTCAAAACATTAGAGATATGTTTCCAGACTCAAATATTAACTATATTATTTGAGGCAAACGCACAGGAAACGCACAGAACGCACAGGGGGACGGTTCTCTTGTGCGTTCATCGCTAATTAGGTATAATGTGGAAAAAGCAAAAGGCTGTGATGATATGCCGAGGAAGCCAAGAGAAAAGAGTGAAACGGGAATCTACCATATTATAGTTCGGGGAATAAACCAGCAAGACATATTCCACGAAGAGGATGATTTCGATAAATATTTAGAGGCAATTAGAAAGATTGGATTGGAAAGCGGTATAACCGTTCTCGGGTATTGTCTGATGAGCAACCATGTTCACTTATTAGTAAAGGAAAGTGATACGGACATATCGGTTTTTATGAAACGCCATGGGGTAAGTTATGCCTACTGGTACAATTGTAAATACGAACGACACGGACACGTGTTTCAGGACCGGTTTAAGAGTGAATGTGTCGAAGACGATGCTTACCTGCTTACGGTTATTCGCTATATCCATAATAATCCGGTTAAAGCCAAAATCGTTAACAATCCTGAACAATACCAATGGAGTAGCTGCGCGATCTACTATGAAGCTGCAAGAAAAGTCAACAGTGTAGATACAAGGCTTATTCTGGGAATTTTTTCGGTTAACGAGAAGTTGGCGATAGAGAGATTTCGGAATTTCATGCAGGAGGGCAATGAAGATCAATGTCTGGGACATGATAAAAATCAACAACTAGGTGAAAGAGAGGCATATCGGCTCACCGTAGAACTGTTGAAAGGCAAACCGGTATCGGCACTACAAACAATGGAGCCGGAAATTCGGAATCAGATAATGAGTCAACTCAGGTATGAGTATGGTTTAGGTTTGCGACAGCTTTCCAGGATTACCGGTTTGCCATTACATATTGTAAGAAAGATATAAATCTAGAAGCACACGAGAACCGTCCCCCTGTGCTATGAGAGGTAGAATTAATGATATTGACAAAAGAACAGATAAATAGATATTTAAGGCATATAATAATGCCGGAAATAAGCGGCCCTGGGCAGAAAAAACTACTTGAGGCATCAGTTATTATACAGTCGGAATCGGCTGATGCCAGTGCACCTCTTCTATATTATCTTGTTGCTTCAGGAATAGGGCATATTAGCTGTGCTTTTAAGGAAGAACAAGGCTATGAAATATTATTCGATAACCTGAGGGATTTAAATAGTGATATTGCAATTACCTTGGACCGTATTCCTGAGAAAATATGTGCTAATGATATAGATTTAAGAATTATTCTCGGAAATGCGGAATATGTGGCTAATAGTTTAAGCAATTCGGCTGGCTGGATACCTACAATAATAGCCATGATCAGGGGATGGGAGGGATACATCCAAGTTTTTAAGCAGCAAGAACAAATGAGGAGTGCTTTACTAGTATTGCAGACGGCCATTCAGAAATGTAATAACCATTTTAATAGCAACGATGAAGAGGGTATTGGAAGAGTCTTTTCAACCTGCCTGCAGGGGGCTTTAACAACTATTGAAGTGGTTAAACTCATTCTAAATATAGGAACATCCGCTGAAAGCCCTTTAAGTTTTAACTTGTTATCGATGAGTTTTGATAACCAGGAAAATAGCGACCCAGCTAGCGCTGACTTCTTCGCTCTTAAAGCGGGTACAACTGATTGCAACAAGTCTTCTGCTAATGGAACAGGATGTGTATCCAAAACCCCCAAAAGGCTTTCCGAGTTCAAGGCCCTGATTGTGGGAACGGGAGGTCTGGGATCACCGGCGGCTTACGCTTTGGCTAAAGCGGGTATAGGAACAATTGGTTTAGTAGATCACGATACCGTAGATATTAGCAATCTTAATCGACAGATTCTTCATTCAGTTTCACGACTGGGTATTCCCAAAGTTGAGTCGGCAGAAACATTTTTGCACAGACAATACCCGGAAGTAAATATAGTTAAACATAATACGAACTTTAATGAAGACAATGCTTTTGAAATAATGACCGGTTACGATGTAATTATAGTCGGGGTGGATAACTTCCCCACCCG
>JAQUUV010000185.1 GCA_028693695.1 Syntrophomonas sp. | reverse complement strand
AAAAACCGGGTGGTCTCTTAAAAACGCTCCCCGCACTGGGATATTCAAGTGGTTGCTTTTCCTTGCGACTATGAGAGTATTCCCTCATTTTAGCTTTGATTTCTTCGCTATTTCCATGTTTCAAGCGCATTTTAGCCGCTACAATAATAAAATCATTATGTTGGAAGTGAGTTTTTCGATAAGCGAAACCAATATCATCCCGAGAAAAAATCCGGCTTTCCCCCGATTGCTTGATAGCTTCTACTTCAAACACCACATTCTTCATTTCCCCATCGTAGGCTCCGGCGTTCATTACCACCGCCCCACCCAGACTGCCTGGAATTCCCTCAGCAAATTCCAGTCCGCTCAGGGAATAAGCTGCAGCTTTCCGGGCTAGTTCTGAAAGCCTGACCCCAGCCTGGGCATAGATTTCCTCTCCATCGATACGGATATCCTTTAGATTATTCCCGAGTTTAATTGCTACTCCTCGAATGCCCTTATCCCTGACCAGCATGTTACTGCCTTGTCCGAAGACCAGCAAGGGAAATTTATTTTGCTGGCAACAAGCTGCCACCAGCTTTATCTCATCGACATTCCGGGGCAAGACCAATACATCTACTGGTCCCCCTATTTTGAAGGTAGTATGGTTTTTCATCGGTTCATTGACTTTAATGATTTCGGGCGAAATCAACTCAACTAATCCGCTATACATACAGGTCTCCTTAAAATACTTTTTATAAATTATTATTGATCTCAAAGCGTAATTATTCTTAATCGAGAAGTTTTACTGCTATTTTGGTAGCTTCGGGCATAATAATTATACTTGCGTCTTTGCCATGTTTAAGTCGGGCCATTTCCAGGGCTTCAATCAGACTTTGAACCGGGGTCATAAACATATCCCGAACGCTTTTTTCCGGCAATTCACTTAATAGAAGTATATCGGCCTTTTCTAATATCCGGCAAATAGCAAAAGCCTTATGCCCACCTAGCTCAAAATGAGTATGAAACCTATCAAATATATCTTGGGGGCAATTTGCATTTTCTATCCACTCTTGAAAGGTTTTTTCTCCTAATCCTTCTCTGCACTCAGCCACCAGAATAATAGTACCTCCCGGTTTGACAGCTAAAACTGCAGCATCAAGAGCCTTCTGAGATTGGTACATATCAATGTCTTTAGGAAAGCCACCACAACTAGCTATAACAATATCAGCAGCTTCCTTAGTCTGTACCACATTCATCTTCTCACAATATTTTACCGCTTCCAACCAAGCTTCCTCTACATCTCCAGTCACACAAAAGGCTATATCCTTCTTGGATTGGGTAACAACGTTAAGTATAAAGTCCACTTTAGCTTTGCGGGCAGCCTCAATCATGAGGTCACTCACAGGATTATCCTCATAATTACCCAATTTAGCCCTTTCATCGTTCATCATCTTATGGTTGGCCTCTATGACCTGGCGGGCTGCTATACCTGGCAGAATAGATTTTCGCCCCCCGGAATATCCGGCGAAGTAGTGCAGGCTTACTACCCCGGTAGTAACTAAGAGATCCGCCTCAGCGGCTGTTCGATTAATGATTAAATCCATACCATTGGAAAGGGTACCCAGGGAGAGCAGGTTATCATCACAATTATGGTTCTCGATCCGGTATTTACTGCATATATCATCGCCAAACACCGCCTGGTTATCAGCCTTAGAATGATGACGATGGATACCGGTAGCAACAATTAGAGTTATATTTTCCGGCCTAATTCCACCCCTATCCATTTCCTCCAACAATGGAGGGAGTATTAAATTATACGGAGTAGGGCGGGTTATATCATTCACCACAATAACTGCATTACGGGCAGATTTTCTCTCAATAATCTGCCTTAAGGTTTCCGTACCGATAGGATTCTGCATAGCATTAGTAATTAGCTCTTCCCCCTGCAAAGATAAAGAAGGTTTAGGTGCCTGAATGATACTAGCATCTTTACATTCCGCCAAATCTAATTGCAGATATTTTTCACCATACGCAAGTTTTATTGTCACTATCTAACCACCTTATACTTAGATTTTGTATCATCTTCTATAAATATTAGTTTATTTCTCATCAACTATAAATGCAACATGTCTTACCAGCTTGCCAATTTTGTGCTAACATTAAATATAGGATTAGAATTCTAGTTGAGAGTGAGGCTGGTAAACATTAATGGAATGATTACGAGTAACCCTTTACTAATCAAATCCCGTCAAACTGCAGTTGAGGTTTCACGCCTATTTCTTCAGTACGACCTCGATAGTTTTCAGGTAATTAATGATGAAGATGAACCCGTGGGCTTTATTACCCGTAATCACCTCCTCTATCTGATTGCCCAAGAACTTCCCCTGCATACGGCGGTGCAAGATTTGATCTCCATGGATACAAAAAATATGCAAGCAATTTATACTGCACAAGAATTACCTCAACAAGGAAGTCAACCCTTACCGTCTAACGACAACTTACTAACGTTTAAATCACCACCTTCTAAACAATTTGTAATACACTCCCCTCGCATGAAGGAACTGGTTAAAATAGCTACCCGGATAGCTCGGGTTGATTCTACTGTTCTAATCCAAGGGGAGTCAGGGGTAGGTAAAGAATTAATTGCAGATGTGATCCATGTAAATAGCAATCGAAAAAATGGTCCCTTTATTAAAATCAACTGTGGTGCTATCCCCGAAAACCTTTTGGAGTCGGAATTCTTCGGTTATGAACCGGGAGCCTTCTCTGGCGCCAGCAAAAATGGTAAAATAGGTCTTTTTGAATTAGCTGCAGGAGGCATACTGTTCTTAGATGAAATTGGAGATATGCCGTTAAGCCTACAGGTTAAACTTTTGCGGGTCTTGCAGGATAAAGAGATAACTAGGGTTGGCGGCATTAAAAAGCTTACTGTAGACATTAGAATATTGACCGGTACTAACCGTAATCTGAGTGAAATGATAGTCAACCGACAATTCCGCCAGGATCTATTTTACCGCTTGAATGTTGTTCCCATCCGTGTCCCAGCTCTACGCGAACGACGGGAAGATATTCCGATATTAACCAATTATTTTATGGAGTATTTTAATAATAAATATCGTACCAGCAATATAAATAAAAGTCTAGATCCCGATGTGATAGATTGTTTCATGGAACACGATTGGCCAGGTAACGTAAGAGAACTGGAAAATCTGATTGAACGCTTGGTAGTCACTACCGCTCACGACAAGATATTAGTAGATGATTTACCTTTCTGGTTAAATAGATCACATTATAATGCAGATTTAGATTTGGAAAGCATTTCACTACGTTGCGCTGTGGAAGATACGGAACGAAAAATATTAGAGAATGCATTTTCCCGTTGTAAATCCACCTATGAGGTTGCAAGGGCTTTAGATGTAAACCAATCAACAGTCGTTAGAAAGGCTGCTAAGTATGGTATCACCCGTAGTATACCAATTCAGCAAAATATAATTGATGGAAAAAATCACTTGTCTTTAAAACAATAGTTTAGGACGGTAACAAGGGGACGGGTTGATGTTGACAAGGGGACGGGGTTGGTGACAACATTTTCGAGAAAATGTTGTCACCAACCCCGTCCCCTTGTCAACATCAACCCGTCCTCTTGTCAACAACTATGTAATATTAGGAAAAAGCGGAACTCGTTTGAGTTCCGCTTTTTGGGTTTAACCGATCTGATGGCTTCCTGCCCTGGGGACAGGGTCCATTTGAATTAGATGAACGATGCTTCGGCAATATCAATTGCGCTCTTGTCGCCGGCCTTCATGGACTTCTCGAATCCGAAGACATCGGTAACATGGTTCATGATATAGAACTTGGCGCTGGCGATTTTGCCCTTGTAGAAATTGGCATCGAAGTGGTCATCGCCCAGTTCGGCCAGCTTCTTAGCAGCCAGGATGGCTTGGGAGAGCAACAGCTTGCCGCAGTAAACTCTCGCGCCTGAATGCATGGTGCGGGTGGCGAAGAGCTGTTTCATTTGCTTATCGCCAGCTGTCCAGGCAGCATTCATATCTACAATATTTTTGAAAGCAGTCATGGCATCCGCCATCATTGCAAATTCAGTAGCGAATTCGTCAGTCTTCTGAGCGGAGACGAAGTCGTCGATTTCTGCAACCCACTTCTTGAACGGTTCGCCGCCATTCATGGTGAACTTGCGGCCGGTATAGTCCTGTGATTGAATGAAGTTGGTGCCTTCCCAGATGCCGTGGATCACACAGTCTCTGTATAGCTGAGCCCCGGCATACTCTTCCATGAAGCCGTAGCCGCCGTGGCATTGGATACATTCCCCGGTGAGAATTCTGGACATGTCGGATGAATAGGCCTTGCACAGCGGATTGGCAATCGCGAACATGTTACCATAATATTCTCTCTCTTCCGGTGTAGCAGCATCTACTTCCAGGTCGCGGTAGAGATAGGCTGTGTAAATCAAAGCCCGGATGGCTTCCATGCCGGATTTCTGGTACAACAGCATGCGGCGGACGTCTTCGTGTTCAATGATTCTGACGCTTGGGCCCTTCGGATCGGTCGATTTTTTGCTCTGTACGCGTACTTTGGTGTAATCCAGAGC
>JAQUUV010000184.1 GCA_028693695.1 Syntrophomonas sp. | reverse complement strand
GGTTTAATTTAGCAAAAGGAAGCCATTTGGCGGATGCGGTTAACTTTTTTGTCTATGACACCTTGAAGATATTTTTCATGTTGTCGGTGATTATTTTTGTGGTTGCGATTATTCGCAGCTTTTTCCCACCAGAGAAGACCCGCCAGATCTTAAGCTACAAACGGCAATATGCAGGAAATATTGTAGCGGCTCTATTGGGAATCGTAACCCCGTTTTGTTCCTGTTCGGCGGTTCCAGTCTTTATTGGCTTTGTAGAAGCGGGCGTTCCCCTGGGGGTTACATTTTCCTTTTTGATCTCATCGCCAATGGTGAACGAAGTTGCATTAATTTTGCTCTGGGGTATGTTTGGTCCAGGTATCGCACTGATCTATATTGCTACCGGATTGACAGTTGCAATTATCTCAGGGTTGGTAATTGGAAAACTCAATCTGGAAAAATATGTGGAAGGCTATGTATATGAAATAGCTAAGACTAGGGCTGTTGATGGCATTGAAATGGTGGTCCCGGAACAGACCTGGCAGGACCGCCTCCTATATGCCCGTGATTATGTTATAGAGATCCTTAAAAAAGTGTGGCCCTATGTCCTGGTTGGAATCGGCCTGGGAGCAGGGATTCATGGCTACGTCCCTACAGATTTTCTGGCTGCCTACGCTGGAAAAGATAATATCTTTGCGGTTCCGATTGCTGTATTGATGGGAGTTCCTCTATATTCTAATGCCGCCGGAGTTATTCCCCTGGTGGCAGCCCTGCAGGAAAAAGGTATGGCCATGGGTACCGTGCTAGCTTTTATGATGGCTGTAACTGCCCTGTCTCTGCCCGAAATGATTATTCTTCGCAACGTATTGAAGCCCAGGTTGATCGCGGTGTTTATTGGTATCGTTGCCACCTCCATTATTATAGTTGGTTATCTGTTTAACGCCTTGCTCCCCGTGTAAATACTGTGCAATGAAAAATTAGCGAATTAACAAATCATTATATTATAATATATTTGAAAGACTAATAAGGGAGCTGAAAAACATGTTTGAAACCCTGTTTAAGGCATTAGGTGAACCGACACGCTTGAAGATTATCAAGCTGTTGGCAACCAAGGAGTTGTGCGTCTGTGACCTCGAAGAAATCATGCAGATCAGCCAACCGCGGATATCTCAACATCTGAAGATTTTAAAATATGCAGGCCTGGTTAACGAACGTAAGGAAGGCCAACGTAGCATTTGTAGTTTAAATAGAGCATTGTTAAATAATTCGATAAGCGAATTCATGGAATACATTATAAAACCGCTCGAAGATATCCCTGAACTAGCAGAAGAATATTCCCGTATGCCTGCTACTGATGGGGAAGCCTGTATGAAAAAGCTCTGTAAGACAGCTCTGTAGACGATCCCTTAACACACGCAAGATTTAAAATTTATTGGGAGGTTTTTATCCATGAAGATTGAAGTATTAGGAACAGGTTGTACCAAATGTAAGCAGTTAGAAAAGGATGTATATAACGCACTGGCAGAACTGAATATCGCTGCAGATGTATCCAAGGTGCAAGATATCCAGAAAATTATGAGTTATAAGATCATGTCGACACCTGCGCTGGTTGTAGATGGTCAGGTAAAGATAGCAGGCAGATTGCCTCGAAAAGATGAGCTGCACAGCTATTTGAAGGATATACAAAAATAACCAGCCGGTAGAAAACATTGTAAGGGTTGTGAAAATGCATCAGTGGTGGTCTCGCTACTGAGGTTCTTACCGCGTGGTATTTTGGAGCCCTTCTATAGGAGGAGAGAAGCATGAGCCAGGGATGGTACCCGATCGTCAATAACGAGCTTTGTAATAGCTGCGGTGTGTGTTATGATTTTTGTCCCCATGGCGTATATAAATGGAATGAGGAGGAAGGTCCTGCTGTCGCCCAGCCGGAAAACTGCATCCATGGATGCCATGGCTGCGAAAATCAGTGCCCTTCACAAGCCATTCGCTACTATGGAGATTTACCTGGAAAGAAAATCGGTGGCGCTTTCCGCTTAGATATTTAATTTTTTTGAGGGAGAATTTGTTATTAGATTCAAATAATATCCATACTGATGTAGAATTGTTTTGGGAAGAATGAATGTAAATCATTTATCATTCCAATATTTTTAAAGGAGCTGGAAAAGATGCCATTTGTAACATCAACCGAAATGTTTAAAAAAGCTAATGAAGGTGGCTATGCAATAGGGGCATTTAATGTTAACAACATGGAAATAATTCAGGGGATCACTGAAGCAGCAAAAGAAGAGAATGCACCGCTGATACTGCAGGTTTCTGCTGGAGCAAGAAAATATGCTAATCATACATACCTTATGAAGCTTATTGAGGCTGCCATAATAGAAACTGCACTGCCGATTTGTGTACACCTGGATCACGGTGATACATTTGAGCTATGCAAATCATGTATAGATGGGGGGTTCACTTCTGTAATGATAGATGGCTCACATTATTCCTTTGAGGAAAATATCAAGCTCACAAAGCAGGTGGTTGATTATGCCCATGACAAGGGAGTAGTTGTTGAGGGAGAACTTGGAAGGCTTGCAGGTATCGAAGATGAAGTAAATGTATCTAATAAGGACTCTGCTTTCACTGATCCGGATCAGGTTGAAGAATTTGTAAAGAGAACAGGTGTAGATTCTCTGGCTATTGCCATCGGAACAAGTCATGGGGCATTTAAATTTAAAGGTGAACCAAACTTAAGATTTGATATATTGGAAGAAGTTCAGAAAAGAATACCGGGATACCCTATCGTTCTTCACGGCGCATCATCAGTTATTCCTGAATTTGTAGATATGATTAACACTCATGGCGGTAATATACCTGGAGCCAAGGGTGTGCCTGAAGATATGCTTAGAAAAGCTGCCTCTATGTCGGTATGTAAGATTAATATCGACTCTGATTTAAGACTTGCAATGACTGCAACAATCAGAAAATACCTTGCTGAAAATCCATCCCACTTTGATCCAAGGCAGTACTTATCACCTGCAAGAGCGGCAATAAAGCAACTGGTCAAGAACAAAATTGTGAATGTATTGGGTTGTAGTGGAAAGGCGTAAATTATAGAGAAGGTTCTGTGGGACAATTCGGCCATGGGGGTAGGAGTTCTTAGTGACAACAGACTAGTTAATTAATCTTTTACAAACTTGGGCAGAATATTTTCAGCCGAATAGCCTAACATTTGTGGAATTGTCTGAAGTCCATGAGTTACTAAGAGCTTTGAACTTCCATGTGCCAGAAGTTTACCCTTCTCGTCAGTAATAGTTGTCTGTGCCAGGCAAATACTTCTTCCTATCTTAATTCTTTCACCATACGGGTAATTTAGTCCCAATACCTTTCTACTTATTATTTTTCAAGAAAACCTCCAGACGATCCAGGCCTTCTTTTATATTGCTTAAGGAATTGGCATAGGAAAAACGAATATAGCCTTCGCAGTTGGCTCCGAAATCTATGCCGGGAGTTACTGCCACTTTGGCCTTCTCCAATATTTCAAAGGCAAATTTATAGGAATCAGCGGTATATTCCTTGACATTAGCCAGGGCATAGAAGGCTCCGCTGGGATCGTGGCGGGTGGCAATACCCATTTGTTTTAGACGCCCCAGCAAATACAGGCGCCGTTCGTTGTAGATGCCTACCATTTCCTGTACTTCCTGGTCACAGTCGCGCAGGGCAGCTATGCCGCCCTCCTGAGCAAAGGAAGACGCGCAAATAAAGAAGTTTTGCTGCATTATCTGCATGGCTCGGATATATTCGGGAGGAGCAATAATATACCCGAGGCGCCAGCCGGTCATGGCATACAGCTTGGAGAAGCCATTGATGACAAAGGCCCGGTCAGTAAACTCCAGAATACTGTGCTCTTCACCTTCGTAAATCAATCCATTATATATCTCATCTGATATAATCATCTGATCCAAACCTGCCAGGGCTTTAAGATTACCAGCGGTGAATACTGAACCGGTAGGATTGCTGGGGGAGTTGACCATGATGGCCCGGGTCAGCGGGCTTAGGTGTTTCTTTATATCCTCCGGGCGGTACTTGAACCCATCATCCTCGCTCACCGGCACGAAGACCGGTTGTCCATCCACATAACGAATAAAATTAGGATAACAGGCATAATAGGGGTCGGGCAGGATAATCTCTTCCCCTTTTTCCAGGAGTGCTGAGAAAACCAAGAGCATGCCCGGTGACGTACCAGAAGTAATCATGACCTGCTCGGGGGAAATTTCTACCTTATACTTTTTCCAATAGTAGCGGGCTATTTCTTCTCTCAAGGTAATTTTGCCTAGGCTGTGAGTATAATGGGTATCATCCTGTTTAATAGCTCGCATGGCCGCTTCTTTTACCGGTTCTGGGGTGGCAAAATCGGGTTCACCCACCTCCATGTGGATTATATCTTCCCCCTGGGCCATCATGACCTGCGCTTTTTCCAGTACTTCCATGACAATAAAGGGTGATAATTGGGTTGCTCTAGATGATGATAAAAACTTATTCATAATTAGCTCCTTTTGATTTTCTTGTAAGTTCTAAATATCAAATTTTATTGGCAATATATAAAGTCTAGCGCATTTTCAATTTTCTCGCTAA
>JAQUUV010000183.1 GCA_028693695.1 Syntrophomonas sp. | reverse complement strand
GTTGCTTGATGTCCATATAGTGACTGATGAAGATATAGCAAAAAAGACCTCATTTGCGGTTAAAATTGGCGCCATTACCGACCCGGCCCACCCTCTGAAAGTGAAAATGTAGCTGCCATTTTTATGCATTCACCACTATAGTAGGGAAAGAGCATAATTAATATAATAGATCTTCCTGTACCCGGCATTATAGCCGGGTTACCTGTTTTTATATGTGAGGTATCCCTGGGCGAACTTCCATTTATGAATCACGCTCAGACTCCAAGATATTGCAGGATGACCCTTATTACTTAAAATGATAGAATGATACAGTGCACAAAAATATAGAGTTATGGTTGGTGGATAAATGATCGTTTTTCAGGTACAAAAAGTGAGTAAATCTTTTTCTGACCAAGAAGTGCTGCGAGAGGTCAGCTTGGCAGTTCAAGAAAAGGAAAGGGTAGGGTTGGTAGGAGTCAACGGCTCGGGGAAAACTACCTTATTACGGTGTCTGACAGGTGAGTTACAGCCAGATGCGGGAGAGGTCATCCTGTCGTCTTCTCTGTCGTTGGGCTGCTTAGAGCAGATGACTGATAAGCGGCCGGGTATTACCGCCTGGGATGCCGTAATGGAGAGCTTTACAGACCTGATTGAAAAACGACAATTGATGCAAGAATTGGAAAAGAAAATGGGCGAGGGTGGATCAGGACTGCCCAAAGTTATGGAACAATATGCCCGAGTCAGCGAAGAATATGAGCGGGCCAATGGCTATGCCTGTGAGAATACCGCTCGGAGAATTTTAACCGGGCTAGGTTTTGGAAACGAAGAATTTCAAAAGCCTCTGGCTACCTTCAGCGGAGGACAGAAGACCCGTTTGAATATGGGGCGGCTTCTGGCTTTGGCACCGGATGTTCTGCTATTGGATGAGCCTACCAATCATATGGATATGGATTCGGTGGAATGGCTGGAAGATTTTATAAAAACATATGCCGGAACCGTTCTGGTTGTTTCCCATGATCGAATGTTTCTAGATAGGGTTGCTACTCGCATAGTCGAACTACGACTGGGGGAGTTGAAATCCTATCAGGGAAACTATAGCGCCTATGTGAAGAAAAAAGCTGAAGACGAATTGGCGGAGCAGCGGGCCTATCAGAAGCAGCAGGTATATATCCATCAGACGGAAGATTACATTAGGCGCTTCAAGGCGGGGATTAAGTCCAAACAGGCGCGGGGGCGTCAATCCCAGCTGGAGCGGGTGGTACGCATTGATGCCCCCCAGCGGGAACACAGTGTTGGTAAGCACGTTATAAAAATCAATCGTGAAAGTGGTAATGATGTCTTAACGGTGGATGGGGTGGCGAAATCATACCAGGGCCGGGCAGTGCTTAAAGATGTGCAAGTGAGACTAAAGAAGGGCGATAAATTAGCTCTTATCGGACCAAATGGAGCTGGTAAAACCACTTTGCTGAAAATAATTAGTGGGCAGATACCTGCTGATCAAGGGGAGATACGGCTAGGGAGCCAGGTGGAGATGGCCTATTTCTCCCAGGAATATGAAGACCTGAACCCAAGCCGTACCGTACTTGAGGAAATTTTATTTTATTATGACTTCACCTTGGAAGAGGCCCGCACTATGCTGGGCGGCATGCTTTTTAGTGAGGACGATGTTTTCAAGCAGGTAGGGGATTTAAGCGGTGGCGAAATGGGACGGCTGGCTTTCTTGAAAATGATCCTGTCTGGAGCCAACTTTCTTCTCCTGGATGAACCCACTAATCATCTAGATATTGCAAGCTGTCAGGTAGTGGAAAAGATGTTGGCTGATTTTGATGGTACGGTCCTGGTGGTTTCGCATGACCGTTATTTTATTGACCAGGTAGCTGATCGGGTATTGGCTATAGAAGATGGTCAAGCTGAATATTACTGGGGTAACTATAGCTATTACCAGGAGAAAAAACAAGAAAAAGCCAAGAGCCTCCAAATTGAGAAGCGGGAAACGAAAGCAAAGGCTACCCGCCCTGATTTACAGTTGCGGGAAGAAGAGAAAGAACGTAAAAAAGTCCGCCGCAGGTTGGACAAGGACTTGGCTATTCTGGAAGCTAGCATAATGGAAACGGAAAGACGTAAAACCGAATTAGAGAGCTTCCTAGCTGATCCTAGAACCTATAATGATGAAGGCAAAGCTCGTGATTATACGGCTGAGTACCGGCAAGTGGAACAGATGCTGGAGGCGGCTTATGGGAGATGGGAAAGCCTGAACCACGAACTGGAAGAATATGACCATGTTATCGATTCTAAAGGCATTTGAAAAGAATATACTGGATAAGGATATTGAAAGGCTCCGGTTCTTGTGGATCGGAGCCTTTTGCTGTGTGAACATATGGGCCATGTATAACTAAAAGTTATTTAGTAAATTACCGATTACATGATATATTATATCGAAGGAAAGAATAATTTGCCGTAAAGGGGAGGTGAAAGAAGAATTTGAAGCTTGATAATGCTTATATGGATGTAGTTGAAGCAGAACTATTTGCCGCAACCATGACCAGAAAAGAACGGGGAGACAAAGTTGTAGGTGTTTATTGTGCTTTTACACCCAAAGAGCTCATAGTAGCTGCTGGTGGTATCCCCGTTTCATTGTGTGCATCCTCTAACGATATTATTCCCGTTGCCGAGCAGCATTTGCCCCGCAATCTGTGTCCATTGGTGAAGTCAAGTTATGGTTTGGCATTAACAGATACCTGCCCCTATTTCCATTTCTCAGATCTGCTGATAGCAGATGCCACCTGTGACGGTAAAAAGAAGATGTATGAGCTGTTAAGCCAGATTAAGCAGGTGCACTTATTGGGACTACCTCAGACAGTGGACAATGAAAAAGCGCATGAATACTGGCTAAGCGAATTATATCGTCTGCGGGCATTATTGGAGGCTGAACTGGGGAATGAAATAACGGACGAAAGCCTTAGAGAAGCTATTAAACTATATAATCGGGTCCGGGAATCAAAAGTAAGGGTTTTTGAATTAAACAAAGGGGATATTCCGCTATTGACTGGTAGTGAAGCTAGTATTGCGGTAGATCCGGTAGGTTTTGAAGTAGATCTGCCGGGATATATCGACCGGATGAACCGGGTGGTAGAATTTGCAGGGGAAAGAGGCGGAATAAAGCCCCGGCCTCGTATCTTGTTAACCGGATGTCCTACAACTTCCAAAAAGGTCTTACATATTATCGAGGAATCAGCACTAGTAATAGCGATGGAAAACTGCGGAGGCTTAAAGACGGTTGATCTGGTTGAAGAAGATGGTGATCCCATGGCTGCACTGGCTAGAGCTTCATTGAAAATAGCGTGTCCCTGTATGTCTCCCAACCAGCGACGTTATGATTTATTGGCTGAACTAATCAGGGAATATAGAGTTGACGGGGTAGTTGATCTTACCTGGCAGGCCTGTCATACCTACAACATTGAGTCCTACCCGCTTAGTAAGTTCATCCGCGATGAACTGGAGGTTCCCTTCCTGCAAATTGAAACGGATTATTCTGACTCCGATACTAGTTGGATTCAAGTAAGAGTAGAAGCATTTGTGGAAATGTTGTAAGGGACGACCTGTCCATGATGTCAAAATATATTGACTTATGCATGGATACCGACTGGTTGGAGAGAGGGGTTACCACCTACTAAAGCTTGAAATCTTGACCATCATGGATTTAAGGACTTAGGTAGGTTGGTACAAATTTACGATTGAGAGGTGATGAACCAATAAGACTGCAAATCGGAATTCCAGTTATTAGAGATTATGTTTTTATGATTTTGATTTATGAGAAATAACGATTACGGACTATTTAAGTAATGCCTAATAAACTTGGGGGAGGAAGAAAGAAATGAGAAAAAAAGTTTCCATATTTTTAGTGGTTTTAATGCTGCTAAGTGTATTGTCAGGCTGTGGAAAGCAAACAACTCCAACTACTAAAGATGTTAAAAAAACGGCTGATTATAAAATCGGTGTCGTGACTCCAACCTTGTCTACCAGTGAAGATGAGTTTAGAGCTGCCGAAAAGATGGCCCAAAAGTATCCTGATATTGTTAAACACATTGCTTTACCGGAAAATTTTTCTACTGAAATTGAAACCGGATTAAGTCAAATTACATCTCTGGCCGATGATCCAAAAATGAAAGCCATTATTGTTATATCCGGCCAAGCGGGATTATTGCCAGCCCTGCAAAAAGTGGAAGAGAAAAGGCCAGACATTATCACTATGACTGCTCCTATTTGGGATGACCCAGCATTGATGTCAAAATATGTGGATGTTAACCTGGATACGGACTGGGTAAGAAGAGGTGTAGCGATCGCCAAAAAATCACACGAGATGGGTGCCAAAACCATGATCCATTATTCATTCCCCACCCATTTGGCTAAAGAAGTGATCTCCCAAAGAAAAGATGCGATGCAGAAGACCTGTAAAGAATTAGGCATGGAGTGGGTCGAAGTAGTTACTCCCGATCCTCAGACGGGTAATGGAACCGGACCGATGCTTCAATTCCTGAGGGAAGACATTCCCCGGCAAATAGCAAAATATGGACCCAACACAAATATATTTGGTTCAAATTGTCCCATGTACGATGTAATTATTGACGAAG
>JAQUUV010000012.1:12200-22266 GCA_028693695.1 Syntrophomonas sp. | reverse complement strand
ATTAAGCAAATCCAATATATTGTTAATTTCCTTGCTTAAATTCATTCTTTCCAGCGGTTCAATGGTATTTGCAAAATTAGGAGCCTCTGAATTTTGGATAATCTCTTCAATACCCTGTCGTTCTGACACCGTAGCATATTCCAATGCCGGAATAAAATGCTCCGGCTTAATTTCTGTAAATAAAGGTGTTTGGTTGGCGTTGCCAAGATTTCTTAACAATGGGTTGGGGCTATGGCTCAGGTCACCAATATAGATGCTATTGCTTTCCGGAACCCAGAGAACCGGAATACCTAATTGTTCGGCTATTGCTCGAATAGGAAGGTAGGTGTGACCGTTATAAAGGTAAGGTTGTCCCCCTTTTGTCGAGAGCTTGTCCGTACTGTTTTCTCCGTTGATAAACACTTGAATGTGCTGAGCTTCTATATTAGCCGTTTCAGCTGCCCATGTGTAACTTTGCCCCATGAGCAATGATAGGACTACGATAATTCCGAAGATAAAACTAGAGCGTACGCCTTTTTTATGTAAAATCGCCAAAAGAATCAACTCCTATTAATAAAACAAGTTGTGAGAGGTCATATCCATGAGCACACGTCAGACCGAAAACAATATATGTATCCCCGACTTATTCTTACCGGAGGAAGAGAGCAAGCAACCTGCTTGAAGTTGTAAAACCGTCCAGCAGAAATGCAGACGGAGTGATACTTTTTATGGTACCTTTACGCAGCCTTGGTAAGTGGTATCTGTTGTTCTCCTTTGGCCCCGGTCCCGCTATAGCGATTGTCACCTTTGAAATCGATGGTCTTGATTTTTTTGATCGCCTCAATTAGAACCTCTCTAACTAACCGGTGGGTGTCAATAACGCTGCTTCCTTCTTTGAACATGGCATAACCATCCCCACCTTCGGCCATGAAATCATTGGTAACTACCCGGTAAGTCTTTTCCGCATTTAAAGCACTGCCATCCGGCAGAGTAACCTCCACTATCCTTTTATCCGGGGGCAATAACGGGTCGTATTCAACCTTGATACCCGAGTATTGTAAGCTTTGATACTTGGGGTTATTTATTCCATGCTGCAGGACTTTCAGTATTTGGCTGCCCTTCATATCTAATAGGAATAAGGTATTATCGAAGGGGATCACTTCCCATAGCTTGCCTACGGTAACCTCCCCCGCCGGGATACTAGTTCTCAATCCGCCACCATTTTGAAAGGCGATATCAGCATTGGTCTCCTGACGCATGATATCAGTAACCCACTGACCCAGAACCGAAACTTTATCACGCTGATGAGACAAATCTCCTAAGGTTTTCCCAATAATTTCGTTCTTTACCGGGCCTATTTCCTTCTGCCCGTCGTTTATTATGGCTTTTACCCGGGCATCTTCAGTAAGACCAGGGGTGGGCAAATCGATTACTGATGGAATGACGGAGACTACTGTTTTAGCCTGCGGCGAATATTTCAGGGCAATATGGCCAACTGTCCGGGCATTGTAATAAGCCTGGACAACTGCTATCCCGTTAATGTAATCAGCCATTTTCTGGTGGGTGTGACCAGTAACCAAAACATCTACCCCGGTAATAGCATTGGCCAATTCCGTTACTTCGCCAGTAATTGTGGTTTTATCATCATCCAGGTAACCACCTAAATGTCCCAGGACAATGATTGCTTGCGCCCCCTGTTGCTTTAATTCCGGGACTAGCCGATTGACGGTTTCTGCCGGCTCATCAATTTTGCATGCGGATATAACTTTGGGGCTAACTTTATCGACTGCTTCTATGGTGGTCACGCCGATGATACCGATCTTTACACCCTTTCTCTCTACTATAATCCAGGGTTTGGTACCTTCCAGATTATGACCAGTTTTCTTATCTGTGATATTAGCGGTCAGAATAGGGAACTCGGCCCAGGATGCTTGATCCCTTAAGCAGTCCAGTCCCCAATCAAATTCATGGTTGCCGACAGCCATGGCATCGAAACCTATTTCGTTCATTGCTTTAATAACTGTTTTCCCGTATAGCAAATTAGAGTCTATACTCCCTTGAGACATGTCTCCGGCAGATAAAAGCAAAGTCCCTTCAGGGTTTGTGGCCTTCTCATCTTTTAGCCATTTGCCCAGTTTGGCAGCGCCCGGATTCTTATCATCTTCCGTCAGTGCCCCATGGAAGTCGTTTACCGTCAGGATATCCAGGGAAACAAGCTCTTTATCAGCACCTGCTACCGAGTTACTGGCCAGGTTTTTGTCTAAGATATTCTTCAGTATGGTCGCCAACTGGGCCCTGGTAATAACCCCATTCGGTTCGAAATTCCCTTGCGGGGTATCTTTTATAATGCTTCTATTATATAGAGCCTCAATGTACCCTGCATCGGCAGGTAATATTAACTGACTATCCTTAAAATTCAGGCTCCCTGCTTCTTCCTTTTCTATACCAGCAGCTTCCGCCAGCCACACCATGACCCGTACACGCGTAGCCGGTGCTGCAGCCTGGAATTGGTTGGATGATATAATCCCCATCTGAAAGGCTTTTTGGGCGGCTGTTTTTCCCCATGCAGGTATGTTTTTTAGTTCTTCATTGTTTATCGGAGATGATACTTTTTCATTTGCAGTGCCTGCCAAACGCATGACCAAGGTAATTGCCTCCATCTGGCTAACCGGAGTATCGGGGCGAAAACTACCGTCCGGCAAACCACTCACCAGGCCAATAGCTCTTAGGGCCTGAATCGTCGCTTCGTCCGGGTGGTTTTTTATATCACTGAAATCCGCGCTAACGGTCCTTGTAACTCCGCCCTGTTCTTGTTTTTCTGCTAACAGGCTGCCTGATGCGAAGACACCATTAGTCTTACTGCCGGCCGGATTAGCCTGAGCCGCTCCTGGCAGTATAGAGGTTATGATAAATACCATCAGGGTTATAGTCACCATAAAACTCCGGTGTTTAATTGGTATACTCACTAACCATCACCATCCTCTGCATGTTCTGACCAAATTGTCATGCCAAACAAGTCCATTCAGCACTTGGTCGGTGAAAAATCATGCCCCTAAGCTATGTATTTTTCACAGAACTTTGCGAAAAGTAAAACGATTATTTTTCCACTTTATTTGTTTCCTGACTTCTATCTTCAGTCATATCAATTTTTCCGAACTCTTCATTGGATGGTAAGCACATATAGAAATTAGGGGTAGTATCAATGTCGATTTGGCCACTTTCCATCGTAAAACCGAGCAGGTGACCACCAGCATTTTTGTCGGCGTTCAAGAAATGCACATGGTAGCCGGGCACATTCATACCATCTACATAGGACGGGCACCAGAAACCAACCAGCGTTCCCTTAACATTATTAAACTCAAAAGTGGGCTGATTTTTGGTTACTTCGGCCAGAGGCGGGTATGGCTTTTGCTGTCCGGGGACACTTCTGGTTTTTACATATTTGAAATCGCCGGTCACTTTTATAGCATAAAAGATGTTCTTATTGCTAATCATACTGTCCACGCGATTCTGTAATTGTTCGAAGTTTATTTCTTCGTTTACTGCCTGAGATTTATCAGCCTCAAAATAGGTAACGCTGGCAAATGGAGTTTTCATGGTATCAGCAACCGGGTAGGCAACTCCGTCTGCCTTAACCTGATAAAACTTCCCATCCAGTTCAACCATTTCCCCGTCCAGTCCTTCAAAGGTCCCAATCCCGGTATCTCCATATTTTTTCAATTCACCAAAAGATGTTTGCCCGTCATATTGCCCCTCCAAAAGCGCGCTCAACATTGATACCTGGTGAACTGTCTCCCGGTCTGACCCATAATCAAGGTCTACTTCATTCCGATAGAGGGTAACTACCGAAGTCGTGCTGTCCCAATCGATACGGATATTACATATGTCAGCTATAGCCCGCAGGGGAACAACCACCACCCCATCTCTAATGGCAGGAGCAACCGGCAGCGAAATTTCCCGGCCATTAACACTGGCAACGGGAGAACCTGGAGCAACAGTAAAGGTAACTCCTGGTAGGCAAGCAGTTACGGCACTAGTTGCCTGGTTCCAATCGATTTTTGACCCCATAGCTTCCATGACCGGTCTTAAAGGCACCAGACACTGGCCATTGTCCACCACCGGGGCTACTTCAAACTTAATTGCCTGATCGTTCCATCGAACCGTAACAGGAGATTCGGCAGCTGGTACGGGGAAAACCACCATAAGGCTTATTAAAATTGCCAGTATAAATACTAAACACTTTCTTTTCACTATTTCTCACTCCTTTAATATTTAATCACAGTTATTATTTATTAGATCCCATTTTATTGGACTCATCCAGATACTTCATCATTTTACCTTAACAGGGATGGCCTCCCTATTAACATCCATCTTTAGTAAGGCGTCCAATATCACTGCTGCTTCCGAGCGAGTAACCAAATCCAGTGGCGCAATCGTATCCGGGGTTTTGCATTTAATGAGTCCCCTTTCGATAACCGTATTCATTGCCTCTTTAGCCCAGAGGGGGATCAAATTCTGATCACTAAATTTTCCCAACTGCTCGCCGGCCACTCCAGTGACAGCATTTTTTGACACCTGCGTTAGAATTACCGCTGCTTGAGCTCGGTCGAGTGGTGCTTCCGGATGAAATCTATTATCATCACTGCCCTTGAACAGGCCCGCCTTAACCACCGCACCTACGGCTCCGGCATACCATTGATCGGAAACATCGGTAAACTGCGCTTGCGCCTCTACCTGTTCTGGTTCCAACTTCAACAAGCGGCCAAGCATGACTGCAAACTCAGCCCGGGTTAGTTTCCCTTCCGGATTGAATTCAGCAGCGCTTATCCCCTGTACAAGGTAATTATCCGCCAGGCTTTCAATAATCGCCCGATCAGGGTGATTGGCCAGATCGGTAAATGATGATTTTTCCAGTAATTTAGCAGTAGTAAGAACCTCTATCCATCGTTTGCCGGAAGCTCTTATAATATTAAGATCATTTATCACCACGGTCCGGACCCGTACACTTTGGGGCTTGGCATCTCCAGACTCAATTTCCGCAAAGGAACCCAGGTCATTAAGTACATAATAGCGCCCGTTGTCCTCACCCAGATAAAGCATTTCGTGGCCGGGAAAATGCAGTGAACCACCTGGGGCTACGCTTTGCAGCAATTTCTCGCGATAGCCAACGCTATAGCCGTCAAAGGTTAGCGTTTTCCCGGCTGAAACCTCCTGAGCATCTGAATTTCGAGCCAGTCTAAACCCAAAACAGTGGTATAACTCCAAAACCAGAGCGGAACAATCCCGACCATTTAGCATGCCCCCCCAGCAATAGCGTTCACCTTGCATTTTAAATGCTTGGCGAATGATATTAGCCCGAGAATAGGGCAGATAGCCTACACTTACATCATTAGATATAGGAATCGGTGCTATTATAAATTCCAGTTGGCCAGACATATTGCGAACCGGCAGTTTAACCACATAATTTTGGTAAACCCTCCGATTGCGAATCGAATCCGGCAGCTCTTCTGGTTTTGCCAGGGGTAACTTGGTTCCCATGGTAAACTCCATTTCCGAAATCTGCGGTAACAACGGATCATTATCCAACCTGATGCGATTACCGGTAACCACCAGAAAATCGGGTTTATTCTGATAATCAAGCCAGGTATCCCGATCACATACAGCTACATCTGCAGCAGGCAGCCAACCCGGACAATTATACATTTGGACATAAACCCATTGTTCATCCCGGCTGTGGTGGAGGATTACCACTGGTTCGGCAGCAAGTATGGAGCTATTCTGAAAGAGATCAAAAGCAGGATCATTGGGTTCGTCTCCAATTACGTCGGCGGTGGGAAAGATTTTCAAATTACTTCTTTTTACCGTGAATCCATATTTAACCTGGTTTTTTTCCTGTAAACCCTCCAAATTCATCTGTTGTTTAAGCTTTTGCCAATAGGAGGTGCCCACCACCTCTGCCCCTATATAGGAAGGTTCG
The DNA here is from genome assembly GCA_028693695.1 of Syntrophomonas sp. GTDB lineage: Bacteria > Bacillota > Syntrophomonadia > Syntrophomonadales > Syntrophomonadaceae > PHAA01. Next base: position 16,310 of record JAQUUV010000012.1, on the reverse strand, counting down.
GTTGGAAATGGATAGTTAATAAAACTGGTTAACTGCTCCCGGGTAAATGAACTGGGATAATCGGCCAGTTTATAAACCGAATACAGAAGTTTTCGGACAATCTCCTGATTAAAATCCTCAATTTGGTCAGGATTTAAGATAACCCTATCTGGGTCGGATATTTTATTAATCCAGTAATCGGCTTGAAGCATTTGAGCCTTTACATTGGGCATCGTTTGAACCTCGTAAGCAGCCGCTAGACCTGCTGGACAAATCAAGCTTACTGCTAAAACTATGCTTAGCAGGATTTTCGTTAAATAACGATACATGCGAAATCTCCTCCCCGTTTTTGCCTGGTAAAGTAAATACCTATATTCCTAGTCTTAATTTTTATTCTCCTAACGCAAATCATTTTCTACTAGATGTGGTATGATTCTAATTCTTTTCGTTATCGTTGCCTCCATAAATTAGATCTACAGTAATAATTGTCGATCATCTTCTTCAACCAGAGTATACTTATCCCCCTTATATAGTTATTTATATAAACTAACTTCGATTGTTTCCGTACCCATGAGAAGTAACATTAATTACTTTCTTAATGTTATTCGTTATATTTTGTGGTATTTCCTGCTAATCCCTCCAATAAAATGACAATATTCCATTATCCTGAGACTAAGATATACACAGGTAATATTCCCATGTCCGTTCAATAACTGCTTCCGGAAATCCTTTATTGGTGGCACACGCCGACATTTTGTAATCTTTGTCTATCCCGTACTGTTTAAAATATAAACCTTCTGGTTCATTTTCTGCCTCAAATCTTATGATTCCGTTCCCGTCAATTCTTATTGCAAAAGAATCAAGCGGTTTGGACAACCCCTTCCCTAGCATTTTGATGTAGCTCTCTTTTAAAGTCCACAACTCAAAAAAATATGCCAACCGGTCCGCTTCGATCTTAGCCATCAGATCACTGTACTCGACTGGCGAAAACAAAATCCGCCCAACGTCAAGATCCATGGGACTGATTACCTCAATATCAATGCCTACTGGAGCATTGTCAATGATACCGACCACCCACGCCCCCGAATGTGAGATATTAAAGTGCAAGTTAATACCCACTAAGAAAGGTTTGCCGTACGCATTGGCTTCGAAGGAAATCTTTTGATGTGGTATGGGAAGGTTTTCACGGATAATTTGCATAAGCATTAGATCCGCCAGCAAGCTGCGATAGACATCTTCTTTCCTGACAAATTTTCTAATTTGAATTTGCCTTTCCAACGTTAGCCGGGAATATAAACAATCAATGTCAATGCCTTCAATGCCGGATGTCAACTTAGACGCATATATCTTCATCCTCCACCCCTTTACCGCCGATATGTTCCCTGAGCCTGGGAATAACCAGCATAGCACCCGCCAGGATTAAAGCCCCTACCCCACTAATAATCGGAATAATCTCCGGAGACCAGGCGTCTGATGCGAAGCCGACCCACATGTAGGCTATCGGTCCCATTCCAGCAGCAATGGCACTCATAATCCCGAAAATTCGGCCCTTGTATTCTCCAGGCACCACGTTCTGGAACATCATAAACGACAACGCCATAAGCGCTGATATTCTTCCCGGAAACTCATCAAAAAGGCCATTAAGACTGCGCCAATGGAAAAAGAGGTTTCAAATGCTGGGAATATCCTCCGCTATCAGGAAACTTATCACATATAGTTCCTCCATATTTGTTTGTCAGGCTGGTCATGTGAGGTTTAAATAAGCTCCTATTTATTTACGGGAACTACAATATCCTGGTGGGCAATTTTGTTTTTAATCTCATCAAGCTGCGGTTTTATACTAGCTAACATGTTTTTATTGATGTCATTTTCAGCATATATCTGAACTCCATCATTAATACCTAGCTCTATGTATCCTCCACCCAGCCTTTTTTCCAATTGACGCTTGATTACATCACCAATGGCTACGTCTATTCCCTTGATTATACTAGTTAAAACATAGGCTCGCTGGGCCTCATGCACTGTAAAAGTCTGATCAACATCTGCTCCAATTGCCAGTTTATTCTGAGATGCAACCGCTTCAAACACACCGGTGCCAGAGACACCAGCTGCATGGAAGATTATATCGGCTCCATCGCTTATCTGTTTTAAAGCCAAAGTTCTGGCTGTGGCTGGATCATTGAATCCCTCAATTCCTGTTGCTACATAACTGCTTAAAACTACTATCTTGGGGTTTATATAGCGCGCCCCAGCGTTATAACCGGTTGCAAAATTTTTAATTACCGGGATATCAACCCCACCCACAAAACCTATTTTACCAGTCTGGCTTTTTAATGCCGCTGCAGCACCTGCCAGAAAAGCCCCTTCGCTATCTTTAAAGGTAACACAAGTAATATTACTCTCAACCTTAAGATTGGGTAAATCGTTATCAATTAAAACAAATTTAGTTTCGGAATAATCCGGAGCAACTTTAGCCAGTGGTTCTGAACAAGAGTATCCCATAGCTATAATTAAATCCATCTTGTTTTGGGCTAAGGTACGAAGCCCTTTTTCTTGTTCATTAACATCACGAGGTTCAACCAACGTAGTTTCAATAGCATTGCCCAAGTCTTTTTGGGCCGTAACCAATCCGTTATAGGCAGCATCGTTGAATCCACCATCGCCTCGTCCTACCACATCTAATATTAAACCTACTTTTAATTTAGCAGGCTGACTTTCAGTTTTTCCGGGCTTTTGCTCACAGCCGGTGAAAAATAACATGCTAGCGATAACTGCTGCCAGTAAAGTGACTACTTTAAGTTTTTTCAATACTATCTCCCCCTTAACTATTTAAATTAATATGGCAACGTCTAAAGAACTTGGTTTAATAGAAAACACTTCTATTAATAATCGTAAAAATCCTGCATATTTTGACATTTAAAAGGATATACATACTGTTTGTGGAATATTATTATCATAAATTTCAAGCAATTAACACATTAACGATGTAAACTTTGAAACGAGCTCATTGTGTATTGTGGAAGTTGGAAAAAGCCTTGGGTCTAAAATAATGAATCTCACTGAGAACGGCAGCAACACCAGCTTTAACGATATCGGCTAATAATTGATTTGTGAGCCTTAAATATGACATATATTGAAGGAGTGAGAAATAGTGCAAAGAAAATGGATGGGATAGATTTTTAACCGTTTTATGGTAAACTGGGTATAATTTATGGAAAGTGGTGTCAAGTATGTTGCTTTATGAAAGAATTTTGCATAGCGCTTATATCTACCAACACATTGTTGAAAATATGCATGATGGCGTTTTTACTATTGATAAGTCGGGAACTATAATCACGGTCAATCCATCTGCCGGAAAAATTCTCGAAATAGATAATGACGACATATTGAACAAAAAATTCTCGGAGGTTTTTATTGAATATCCCGAAAATGATGATTTCAACCAGACAATTCTGGATGCGGTTTATAAATCATTCATGAGTCACCACAAAATCTTCAGTTACTATACCGGCCAAAAAATGAAAAGCCTTTTTATTACAACCTCAATTTTAAAAATTAACGATAAAAATAAAAGTAGAACCGTAGGTGTAAATGTCGTTTTTAGCGATATTACCGAACTGCAGACCTTCCGTGAAGCAGCCGTAGCTATGAAAATCAACCAGCTAAACCGGAAGAATGATTCTTGGAACGATAGATACAAGGGGATTTACAAACAGCGGGTCAAGTGCAGAGACAGGTATTATAGAAGCCCGTACCAGTGTGGCGACACCCAGTATGCCGTCCAGCGATTTTTTTAGTTCCTCTTCAAGCTGCGGTACGGAATTTGTATCAAGTCTGCCCTCAAGTGCTACTAAAAGCTGAGCACCGTTCTTTTTTTGTCATGGTCATCAAATAACCCGCCTACTTCCGATAAACTATTTATTTTCCTTATTATTGACTTCGACATCCCCTGCAGCAGAAAAAATCCAGTATATCGCCGCTTAGTTTCTTTCCATGACCCTCCTGAGTGTCTTCGGGCCGGATCCATACGGTTACATCCATAATAAACTTTGTTTATCCCTGACCAAAGGATCGCGCTCCGGAGACGAAATCCTGTCTATGCTTGTTTCCTGAACAATTTATCCCGAATCA
>JAQUUV010000012.1:0-12100 GCA_028693695.1 Syntrophomonas sp. | reverse complement strand
GAGTGTCTTCGGGCCGGATCCATACGGTTACATCCATAATAAACTTTGTTTATCCCTGACCAAAGGATCGCGCTCCGGAGACGAAATCCTGTCTATGCTTGTTTCCTGAACAATTTATCCCGAATCATGTCATCATTCAAAATAGCTTTCCACCCTCGTTTTTACATTCTCCTGCAAATTTTTGTAAAAAAACTGGTAATCATATAAATGGTACACTCCATCTTTAAAAATATCTAGGACGGGCGGATAATCCTGCGAACTTACATCTGTTATTTTCAAGGTCCCGCGCCCAGGATCGATATAGGCTCCCGTAAGCTGCGGTATTTCAGTTGCTATCTGCCCGGAATAATCCGTAAAGCAGGCACCCAGGTTCAGCTCCTTGCCTGCTGAGGTGCTGTCTGTTTTCCAGTTGAGCGGGTTTATTGAAAAGGTGCTTTCAGGTACGATTATACTGTAATCAACATCAACAGCTTCACTGTTAAACGATACGATTACTCCTGTATCCGTTTCACCCTGCGCCATTTTGAGGAACGGATATTCGACCAGATCATTCTCCGTCACACGCCAGCCGACAATATATGCGGCGACAAGCTGGTCTTTATACTTGTCTTCTCCAAAATAATCTTTCATAAGACGCAATGCCATATCAGCGCCCTGTGAAAATCCGGCAAGCACAATCGGTCTGTCATCATTGTAATTCTTCATATAATATGTAAAGGCATCTTTTACGTCCGAATATGCGATTTCAAAATATTGTTCCGACGAAGCTTCATCAAGGGTATAGACATTTAGCGCCGCTTGCCTGTAATAAGGGGCATATATCCGGCAGCGGTCCTCGTAAATACCGCGCTCCATATTGAGCGCGCCCAAAAAGCTCTCCTTAGTTTTCGTGTCATCCAGCGACATATTGAAGGTGCTTTCATCGCCTATATATACGGTTGGGCAGATAATGAACAAATCTGCCTGCTTATTCTTACCGACACCTATATATGCCCAATTTTGGGGTTCGGCATACAAATTTCCGCCATTGATGGCCGCATAGGATACTACCGCGGCTACTGCCAACAGAACAACTACAAAGATTGATATTTTGATCCTGTTTTTCATTGGATGTTCCTTCCTTTTACTGCCGTAAACCAGCCGCGCGAGGCAGCTGGTTTCTGAAAATGCTAAAGATGGCAGGATTGTTTATTGGTTGCAGCTTTTCAATTCTTCTTCGCTGAGTTCAAGAGAATATGCCTTTACTTTGTATCGGATAACGAATAGGTTGACAGCTCTTTGATTTTCATTGCGATTTCCTCCCTGTAGGTCACTCTGTTTAAATATTCCGAGCTGCTCAGAAGTTCATTTAAACGGCTCGTTTTCAGACATTCCTTGGTATCCTAGTATTCAAATCATAGAGAACATAATTATAAATACGGGAGAAATAGTCTTCATATATTGCAATCAATTGCTGTTCGTTATTCAGTTCATAGTGCAATATGAACTCCGCCTTCATACTTAAGTACAGTTTATTATCGTATTATATTTCTTGGTCCATTAGCCAAAATACACTAAATTTAACCATTATCAGATTGGCTGGAAAACTATACTTACGGATTTTGCAAATGATGGCTTCCGCCAGCTCAATGATTTTCGCGGGTGCCTCTATATTCTAAAGCCAGCATGGTAATATCATCGGCCTGCTCCGCACCGTCAGCAAAGCAGTCTACATCCGCTTTGATATAAGCAAGCATCTCTGTAAGATCAAGCTCTGGCGGCATCCCTTTTAGGAGATCGTGCAAACGCCCATCGGAATATAACTGCCCAACTTTGTTCATTGCCTCAGTTACCCCATCGGTATAGAGAAACAGCCTGTCACCCGGAGACAGCATTATTTGTTGTTCAGCGTATGGCACATCTTCCATACCAGCCAACACAAAGCAAGGTTTAACAGACAGCCATTCGAACTTTCCCTGTTCTTTTTGTATCAGAGGTGGATTATGTCCGGCACTAGCATAATTCAATTTTCCGGTTTTTAGATCCAGAATACCTATAAACACAGTAACAAACATATTGGCCTCATTATTTTCACAAAGGGTGTTGTTGGCTTTAGACAGAATTTCGCATACCGACAACCCTGCTAAGGCATAATTTTTTATTAGTGATTTGGAAACCATCATAAAAAGTGCGGCTGGTATTCCTTTGCCTGAAACATCAGCAATTACAAACCCGAGTTTTTCTTCATTTATCATGAAGAAATCATAAAAGTCGCCCCCCACTTCCTTGGCGGTATTCATTCCTGCAAAGACATCAAATTCTTCCCGATCCGGAAAGGCCGGAAAATTCGACGGAAGTGCGGAAAGCTGGATTGCCTTGGCAAAAGCAAGCTCCGAATCGATCCGTGAGGCAGCTTCCGTAATGGCTGCCTTCAGAGCATCAACCATTGTATTAATACCATGGGAAAGGGATTGGAATTCTTCATTCGTGCAAACGTTGACGACTTCGTTTAAATTACCCTCCGTGATTTTACCCAGTGATCCATTCACTTTATAAATTCCGTTGATGACCACAATTTGTACAAGCTTAGCAATAAGAGCAAAGATAACCGCAAAAAGTATGATGTTAAAAACAAGCAGCAAGGTAATTGTACTATTTCGGTTCAAATACATCTCCTCAGCCGGAAGCTGGCCGATGATTAAATACCCCTGATAGGTTTTATAGGCACAGAGCATCTTCTTTCCGGTTATTTCAGCAATAAAGCTGCCCTCACTATCCTTAATACTGTTTTCTTCAAAACCATACGCTACGAGTGTTTGGCCTAATAGTGCTGGATTTGCTACGCTTACAATTTCGCCCATTTGGTCAACAATCATAACACTCCCGGACTTGCCCACCCGAAAACCGGTGGCCAAATTTTTAATATCCGCCACTTCCATCGCATGAGACAGTTTTTCAGGCCGATAGCCAATTTGCACAATCCCCGGAGTATCAATCCTGGCCACCCCTACATATTGAAATACTTCCTTATTAATCCCTTTGGGCTGAGGATCTTGGGCAAGCTCAAAATCCTTTTCGGTTATGGCAGGCAGAAAAGCAGACGACTGATCATCCGAGGCAAAGTCATAGCCAATATAACTCTCCATGGTTCCGCCGATCAGAATACCTTTTCCATCAGAAACATGCAATTCATCAACATCAAGCATTTTACGTATTTTTTCCAGTTCTTCCGTCTGAGAGACAAGCTCCGGATCGATCGCCAGCATCTGGGCAAAGGCCCGCGCCTTGGCTAGCGCGTTGGCGTCGGATTCCGCCCGTATATCGGCAAGGTTTTGCTGGTTTAATTCCAGTTGTTTTTCAACATCGTCAACTTTTAAGAGAATTAGTGTTTTTGCATTTTCGGAAGCTTGATTGGTTTGCACATAAAATGAAACCGCAAAGGCTGCCATAAATGCTGTGGCCATGAACACCAGCAACCAAGTTAGAAAAGTCTTTCGCATAAATTATCCTCGCTTCATGTCGACTTTACTATGTGTTTTTCGCAGAACTTAGTGAAAAGTAAAACGATTATTTTTCTACTTTATTTGTTTCCTGACTTCTATCTTCAGTCATATCAATTATTCCAAACTCTTCGTTGGTTGGTAAGCACATATAAAAATTATAGGTAGTATCAATGTCCCTTTTAGTAGACTAAAGGATTGAGGATATGACTAATTCTGACGCTCTGATATCTCTCAGCCGGCACATATCCTCAGAAGATTTGCTAGTTCTTCCCCTGCTGACATTAATCCCAGTTTTTTGAATTGTTCCTCCATATGGGAATCCAGTGATGCGGCCGGGTCAGCGGTAATCGATGCAAGTACCCAGGCCGTTGTTTCATCTATGGTACTGGCAGACATCCCTTCAACATTGATGACATACCAACTGCCTTTATGATTAAACACGTGATATGGCTTTATTACTCTTTGTTCCATAATTCTATTACTTTTCCGTATTTTCATTAATTTTCTTATGGAGAATAAAGGCATTTATGAGACAAGCAATAATTGCAATACCTAAAAGAATAAACTGTAAATTAAGTTTTATTCCATCAGGTATTAATGAAATTATAGACAACAGAAAACATAATGCGAGAACGATATTTGCATTCCTTTGCGTTTTTAAACTTTTTATAGTAATTCCTCCTCTAGACTAATCGATGTAAAATATTAGGTTACTTCATTATAGCTTATATACTCCCTTAACATCAGCCAGTTGCTTCATGCAGCTAACATTAAAAAGTCCTGTGGTATCAGCGTTCAGCAGATTTATAAGTTTATCTTTCTTCTCGCTCTGTTTGTGAACCTCTTTATAATTATCCCTACCCTCCCCTCTGTGGAGACCTGGTTTGCGGGTTAAACCTGCTTGAACTTAATGGTATGCAGCCCTACCGGTTACCACCATTAAAAAAACACCGGGATCGGGTTCAATTCTTCTTCCGGCAGCGGCTCCTTCAGCCAGCCCATCTTGACCGGTACGTCGTAGAGCCGGCCAGGGGCAAAGCGTGCCCAGAAGTGGCGCAAACCCGGCACAACCACCTTGACTACGGGCATCCCCACATCAGCCCGGGTCTGGTCCAGCACCAGCATCTCCAGGCCCTGCGCCTCAATAAGTTGCCGGCAGTAAGCCAGATCCTGCAGGAAATCGCCGCTGTGCTGTTTTGGATAATCGGTAAAACGCCGTGGCGGCTGTGCCGGGTCGGGCGCCATGTAAGGTTGATTGGCCAGCGTTGCCTCACGCAGCCAGGTCAGCGTCTCATTATCCTCCAGGGGCTGCTCACCGTCTTGGCCGGTGTAGGCGCCGATGCCCAGCATCTGATTCATTTCCGCAAAGGCCCGCTGCAGGGCGATACGGGCATCAAGGTGGCAGCCCAGGCCGAAGAGCAGTTGTTCCGCCGGGCCCTCCAGTTGGCGCGATACCGCCACAAAGGCCGGAATTCCCAGGTCGCTGGTGATGTCCAGTGCCCACGTTTCACGCCGGTAACGGGCGCGGTAGTGCTCCGCCAGCTCCAGCAGATAAGGTTCGTCAAAGGTCGTAAGATCCACTCCGGGCCGGGACAGGCGGTTGTACCACCACAAGGCCACCGCATCGCGCTCCACCAGCTCAAAAAAGCCCTGCAGAACCGCCTCCGCCAGGGTATTACCCGAGGCGTTACCGTTGGAACAGCCCATGGCGTAAAAGGTGTCGTCACCTGCCCGTGCCGGGGCACCGTAATAGACCAGTTGGGTAGGCACATACTTGTGGCACTCTTGGGTTAGGGACCAGAGCGGGGTCCAATCCACCACCAGCTCCGGGGTAAAAGGTTCAGGTACCCGGTTGAAACGCGAGCCCCGCTTGTTCCAGGCTTCCCGTTCCGCGTACTGTCTGGTGCTGTAGCGCATAATCTCATTAGGGTGATAGGCTTCGCCAGTCGGCCAGTCCTGCAGCGCGCAGGTCACCCGCACCTCACCGCCGGTTAATTCGCCGCTGTAGCGTTCGATGGCTTCGCAGAGGGCGCTGACCTTGGCCTGGATCTCGAAGACGCCCTTGCCGGCACTGGAGTTGCGCAGGCTCCGCTTGAGGAAATCCAGCCGTTCCATTTTCAGGGCGGAATTATGACCGGCTATGAAAACGTGAGCCACCTCTTCATCCCGCAGTACCGGTTCCAGCAGCGTCACCACCCCGGTAATGGGACTGACCAGGTGTTCGTATTTCTTCAGGGTCTGCTCCGGGGCCACCTGTCGGTGTCCCCCGTCACGGGTAAAGGCCGCCTTGCCCGGCTGCAGTACCAATGGTTTTAGTGCAGGAACCTCGTCCGTGCCGCAGGCCGGGCAATGGGGATGGCGCAGCAGTCGGTGGAGCCGGGGTGTCCAATTGGTCCAGTCCAGGCTTAGCACCTTGCCCGCCATGGCGCCGGAGACGCCGGCCAGAAACTGTGCTGTCGCCGTGGCCGCCATTTGATAGACGGTGCCCCGGGTGGGAGGAAGGCAGCCCAAAGCTGTCAGTGGCGGTGTAGAGAGCCCTTTTTTGCCGGCTACAAAAGAATGGGTCGCCCGGTTCCGTTTGATCCGCATGTTAAGACACTGCCAACAACCTGTTTCGCCGGGGATAAAGAGCGGCCCCAGCCATAACTGGGGGCCGCTTACCCGTACCAGCAGCCAGGGGTACGCACCCTGCAGCGCTGCCTCGTTAATGGCGGCTAGCTCATCACGCTGATAATCATCGGTCAGAACCAGCCACAAGTGGGCCGATTCCTGCGGCCCTGTCTGCACCCCGGCAGCTTCCAGGGCGGAGTACATCCCGGCCGGGTCGAGCCCGCCCGTGGCAAGGACGGCCACCGTTCGGTTCTGCAGAGCCGCCAGCGTTGTCCGGGGATCAAGTCCCATACCGTGCCAGAAAGCAGCGACGGCGGCGGTAATCTCCGGGGCGGCCTCGGTCAGGTAGCCTTTGGACTCCAGGAGGGTGAGTACGTAATAGACCGTGGCCGCATCCACCTGCCCGGCCAAAACGTCAACGATTTCATCGGCGCTGCGCCGGCCGTCAACCAGAAGGGCCACCAACTCATAGGCCCGGCCGTACAGTGCCTTCGCACCAGCTTCGGAGAGCAGCAGCACTCCTTCGCCAGGGAATACATCAAGATGAAAGTGGGACTTGAAAGCTGGTATGTTCATCTTGTACCTCCATCATCACTGAAACATTTGCAAATTAGTGGAACGCCTCTTAAATGTTCACCTCCGGCCGTTCTCTGAATGACCGGAGGTGAACGGTGCTGATTTGCTATACCCTTTCTGACACGGTCAATTATAAACAATTGATAGTGCGTGTTGTGATGCACCAATTTTAACTTTTATAATTAGACTATTAATATGGTTAATGGGAATAATCGCAACGAAATCCGCCGGCGACATTGTCAAGTTGCTCGTCGCTCAACTCGTCCGGGGCTTTTGGTAGTACCAGAAAGAATTGCTCGTTGGTATTTTCCACTGCATTAACCTTTACCCCAGCCGGAACTTCGATCCCTTCGGCTTGCAGTGTCTCTGCCGGATTTGCTAACAGCCTGGCTTTAAAATCTGCGTCCGCCCAGGCCTTAGCAATAACCTTACTTATCTTCTTGTTCATCGCTTCTCTGTCCATTATCTCACCTCCCTTTATCAGATTGATATGTAAGGGCTTTTACACCCGGAGCCTCCATCCTTGCCCGGTGGCTTCAACTGCTAAAAGCGGGCCCGGGAAGGATCATTTGCCCGCTTATATTCTATCTTCCAAACCACATTTTTATGATATTTTTTGCCTGTTAAGGAAACAATTCTGCAAATATTCATAAAATTCCTGCTTTACTGGAATTGGAAAGAGCCTTCTGTCAGGTAACTCTAGATGAGGTGCCCCCTTTTTATTTATTATAATCACCCTGTAAGGTGTGAATACACAAAGATATGTTAAAGACGGTTCTTGCTTGCCCTTTTTAGCGGACTGAAGAATTTGAGGATATGACTAATTCTAACCCTCCTGATTCCTCTAAAAAGTATCATTTAACTCGTTTGTTTCCCAGGATAAACTCACCCACCGCTGATTCTTCCAGGTAGTTCAACCCCGCAGCCCGGCACAATAGGTCAGCATTCCCACTGCCGAGAGCGGTTGGCGCTAAGTCCATGGCGGTAGCCACCAGGTACATGGTCTGGTAGAGTACCCCTGTATTTTTTAAGATTAAACTATAGGCGATGGATTGATATTTCCAGGCTACGCGCTGGAAACGGGCGGCAATATGAATTGAGATCGGGGGCAGGTCTTTTAGTCCGGCAGAATACGAGCAATCTTTTAGCAGTGCTTCCGTATCTTCGGTAAGGCCTGACAATTTCTCTAGTACGTGATGATCAGGGGCATAGTGGTAGAGACCCGGTTCCAGGTCATGGCATTTATTAATACAGAGATAGATCTCCAGTTCATGGCAAGCTCCTCCGCCTGGATAAGGACGCTGGCTTACATCATATAATGCACCAGCCGCAGGGTTGGCTTTATGAAGATGTTTTATCCGGGCACAGCGGTAGAGAAATTCCCCCAGCTGCTTAGCGCTAATTTCTTGGTCTGCATACTCCCGGACTGATTTTCTCTCTTCCAGTACCAGGGTAAATGGATAGTCTTGCTCACTAAGCTTTTCCATATCAGGTTTGTAAAGCTGGCTCCGTTCTCTAGACATAGGCAACTTGCTGGCAGGGAGGGGGCTGATTTTATCACGGAAACGGTAGGTTCCTCCAACGGGCTGATCATGGCGACCCATGCGACTGCGGGCATGATAAAGCAAATCATGGAATTCCCACTGTTGTAATACTTCATTGTGCTCCTCAGGATTAATACTATCCCAATCCACCTCTTCTATCATGCCAGCATGAAGCAAAAAACCTAGAAACCGCTCTAGATCATGCTCCGATAATCTTGGAAGATGCTGCTGTAATTTCTGGCAACTGCAGGCATCAGCCATCAGATTAATGACCGCCGAGGCCTGCCAATGTGCCAGGACAATGCGGGCATGGGCCAGTGGTGATTCCAGCACGCTTTGCCTGCCTTCTCGTCTAATATAGGCAAAACGCGAAAGTATATAGCGGCTGTTCATATCAAGTTTAGTATGCTGAAAGGAATGACCCGGTGAAAAAGGGATATACGTTGCCAGCACGTCTGGCCCAATAAGCACTGAATGGCATATGAGTCCCAGATTCATAAATCTCTGCAGATAATAATAAAACCTGGGGAATCCAATTTCCCCATCCTCCTGTAATATGATTTCACTCAAAGCCTCTTCACTGCCTCCACCAGTCTTAAGAATTTCGACCACTTTTCGGATGCCGTTGGAGAATCCTTTGAATAAGTAGCTTTGGGTGGAGCTGTGGAAGTAGATAGTCTCCTCTAATCCCTCGGTTATTTGTAAATCTTGTCGCAAGGATAGAATATAATTCTGTGTATTGCTATACATGTTAAAGTCTCCTTGTTAATAACATCATCGGTATCTAAAATTAACCCCACTGCCAGCTATCGCCTCCAGCTGCTTGGGGAGAAGATTTCCGCTAATATAGCTGAAAAAAGCGGGAGAGTCCCGCCATACGGCCGGACTCTCCCGCAAAGATACGTTGGATCTACTACCATCTCCACCCATTGGAGCATTGGTCACAGGTCCCGCCAGCCACGGTTTCAAGCTGGTCATGGCTAAGTGGTTGCATTTTGTCAGCATTCAAAGGGGTTGCCGCAAAAGCAGCCTTGGCATCTTCTTCGCTGAAGCTAAAACCAGCTGCATTAACAAAGGCCTCTTTTTCTTTGTCGGTCTTCTGTGCCCAGAACTGAGCCGCGAACTCCTTGTCCGCATTAAGTTTTTCTACAAATTCCTTTGCACCTTTACTCATGTTATTCCCTCCCTTTTTAATATATTTGCATTTAACCCGCGTACGGGATTATGCCATAAGAGCGGCTGCTATCAGCCAGTGGTAAATATCTCATTTTCATTCTTCATCATAAATATGACTGTAATGCCGATTGCAGAATTCGCAGTTGTTTTTCATAAAATGAATAGCCTTGGGATAATCAAAGCCGCTTTCTTTCAGGCTGGCATATAAAACCAGGCTTTTCCTGATCGCTTCCATCTGCTCGGCGCAGCCTGTCTGGAAATTTTCCTCAGTGAGCGTGCCCTGGCCGACACAAGCAGCACAAAGCTGGCAGATTTTATTGGCCCAGCACTGGCCGCACTTTGGGACTGCCAGTGCATACAGCCGCCGGTAATAATCCAGTGCACCCTGACGAATGCCGGCGTCATCGCCCAAACGGCCTAAAATTCCTCGTTGCTGAATCTTTTCGCACACCGAACACTGTCCGTCAACACCGACAAACAGTACGCTCTTATATATACGGCATCCCCAGAGGGTAAACGCATGCTCAGTTTCACCATGCAGTCGCTTGTCCAGGCTTAGGGTGGGCAGTGTCAGCGCCAGCTTTGGGAAATTCAGGCCCTGCTCCCAACCCTTATCCTGTACATAGGTCTGGCACATTCTGACTCTTTGGCTTACCGGATCTGCCTCCCGGAGTCCGTTATTTAGACCGTAGATTTCCCAGTTGTATCCCTGCCAGTTATAGCGCAACATTTCATTGCCATCGAAAAACTCTACCGTCTCATCAAAGTCGGCGTCCTGGGTAATGGTAGCGTTAAAAATTACGTAACGGTAATAGAATTCCGGAAAGCGGTCCATAATCCACTTGAGGTTAGTCATCAATGGGGCCAGGCTGCCACGACCATCGGCAGTCTTTCGGTATTCGTCCTGGTGTGGTCCGTCCAAGCTGATCTGCAGGCCAACCTCGTTGGCGGCGAAGAACTCAACCATCGCCTCAGTAAGCAGCAAGCCGTTCGTCACCACGAAAATCATCGGGCTTTTGCTGAGAGCCCTGGCCCTGTTAACGGCATACTCAACCATGTCGTAGTTCAACAGGGGCTCACCACCGTAAAAGAAAAGATGGGGTACCGTGTCGCGCTCTGCACTGAAATACTCGGAAAAAACCAGATCGATGACCTCTTTGGTCATGTGGCGGCGACGATGCGGCCGGTCGCTAGGCAGAGAATCTGCCAAGGTGTGGGGACAGTAGCGGCATCGCAGGTTGCAATCCTCGGTCATTTCCAGCACAACCCGTTCCGGCCCCTCGGCTTTGACCATGTCTTCCTCGACTTTGGCTAGAGGCACAATCGGCGCAATCGTGTCGCGAATCCCCAGGGAATTCAGGAGCAAATCCCGTTCTATGCCTGAACCTGCGGTTGAAAGCCGCTGGTAGATGTCCTCGCTCACAGAGTACAAATAGTTAGTATAACCGTCATATATATACGGCTTATCCGAATAGGAACGAAACAATTCAATCATTTATTCGACTCCTTTCTCAATATCTTGGCTGGAGGTTTCAAACATAATCAGCTCCCCATAGGCCTTTATTCTTGGGGGCCCTCCCGGAGAAAAGTCCACCTTGATATGACTCAGGTCGGTCTGCAAGATAGTGCCTGCGGCCAGTCCATTCCGCCGGCACGCATATCGTCCGGGAAAGGTCAATAATGCTTCGGCTTTAGGCCAGTAACACCATCCCTGCTCCGCCACATGACGAAGAAAGGTTTCCAGACGCCGTCGGCGTTCTTCGGGCCGGTCTTTGCAGTAGGCGAAATCATATTCCACTCCGACCCGCGGCCCGATTTTCCCGCTATGCCAGTCAACATCGAGATCAATGCCTGACAAGCCGTCACGAAATGGCTCCAGTTCCTTCCATCGTCGGGCATTATCACCGACAAAGGAGTTGCCTCCCGCTTCAATGACGTAATTCTCAGCCCCCGGCGCTAAATCCAGGGCCACCACGCGAAGCGGGGCCGAAGGTCGGGCTACCATAGCACCGATATGGAGCATTGCTGCCCGTCCTTCCACGTTGGCCACAACCTTACGCCAACCGTCCTGATCCGCTGGTAGTCCTAAAGACTCCAGGCAGGAAGCAACCATGGGGAGGTAATCGCCAGTTGGACTTAAGGCAAAAAAGATATTTGGCTCAGGACTTTCCTGCCCTTCTTCTATATCAAACTCCATCCAAAAATGCTCGAATAGCCGGGATGCGAAAGGCTCCTCGGTCAACCAGCGCTGGAGAAGGCTGAACACCTTGAGCAAACGGGGATTGGCTTGAAGCTGGGGTGCAAATCTTGCTGCTACCTGCCCGCCGGCCAACGTAAAATTTCGCCGGTGGAGACCGAAGCACAAATCGGTCTGCTGGAGCCCGTCGGTCAGGGCTGTTTCAAGGAATATAATAAAAGAATGGTAACCCGACTCGGTAAAAAGAGAAAAATGCCTGGTGAGACCAAGTAAATTACTGATGTCTGATGGTCGGGAATACTTTTCAGCTGACCACGGACCGCGGTAGCCGTCAAGGTTGACCAGAAAAGTAACAGCTTCCTCGGGAGTTACCCCGCTTGAAGCAATCTTATTCCAAAAAGAAGATCCGGTTATCTCAAAATCATTCATAATCATTTCCTTTCAGTTTTCAAAGCGGTCCGTTTGGAAAGGTCAAAATGCTAGCTCCCTAACAAGTGCCCATGATTCAGCACTCA
>JAQUUV010000182.1 GCA_028693695.1 Syntrophomonas sp. | reverse complement strand
CAGTCAGTCCGCTAAAACCGGTTTTAAAGAAGCGGAATACATCTTCATAACGATACCCGCGACGAATCACTTCCAGGGAAGACAAGATGAGTTGAATGAGGGGGTTGTTCATAATATCTCTCTTCTGGTCCATAAAATAAGGAATTGAATATTCGTCAAAAACCCGTTTGAATAAACTTCCATAGCTGTCCATATTATTGCAGACTACGGCCAGGTCTTTCCAGCGATAGCCCTGTTCCCGCACTAGTTTCAGGATTTGTGCCGCCACGTACTCCAGCTCACTGTTGATATTGGTGGATGCAAATAGTTCCACGTGCTGGACATCTCCGGGGAAGGTGCGATGGGGATAGGCGTAGAGTTCTGATTCCAGGTGCAGGATTTCAGATGTTTTATTTAAATCGGCTGCTACACCATCCAGAATGATAGTTTCTTCGGCTAATCCATGCTCCCGGGCAATGGTCTGAATCTTTTGGAAGCTGCGCCAGGACATGGTGAACAAATCGCTATCCCTAGCTTGACGTTTAACATCCATACTCAAGCTGATGGTGGTATCCCGAGCCAGAAGTATTATTTTCTCGATGATTTTCATGCTCTGAGGAGAAAAGGTGGTAAATCCATCCACCCAAACCCGGGCACCCTGCAAGAACTGAGCTGCTTCTAGCTTCTCAATTAAGAGGTTGAGGTAGTCTTCGGTATCCAGGTAGCGCCCCCGCAAATACTCGTTAAAACGTTCATAGATGAGGGCAATATCCTTTATCTTTTGCAACAATATTGGTGAGTGACAGCGAACATCAGGCGTGCCCGAAGGGTGCAACATTATTGGCGACCGGCAGGGAGCATCAGGCGTACCCGAAGGGTGCAACATTATTGGTGAGCAAAGGCGAACATCAGGCGTACCGGAAGGGTGTTTGAGAATAAGCTCTTCTTCCATTTCTTCTGCACTAGCACGGAGCTGTTCAGGAAGAATATCCTGCTGTTTGAGTTCCGATAAGAGTTTGCTGAATTTGCTTACAAAACCGTCCTGCTGGGCCGCCTTTTTATATATGGTCAAATCGCGTGCGGCTTCGTCGATCATCTTTCTTAAAACCATATTTTTGCCCTGCTCGTTTAGAAGGGTGCGGGTCAGCCCTCCCACCTCATTGAAAACCCGCTGGGCCAGCCTGGTAAAACTCAAAACCTCCACCTGCATAATTCCCGGTAGTTTCAATTTTTGGATTAAATCCCGTTCCGATTGCAGAGTAAATTGTTCTGGAACCAGTAGGATCAGTTTATCATCTCCGCCATCCTGCAGTCTCTTGGCAATTTCCTGTAGGATATGATTGCTTTTCCCCTTCCCAGCCCTACCCAGAATATATCGCACGCTCATTTTTTCTAACCCCTCTTCTCCGGCACCTGGATTTGACCGCTGATGATTTCGGCCTTGATCTTTTCCAGTTGTGGTATTATCCCTGAAATATTATTCTGGTTATATTGATTCTGGGCGTATCCCACTCCCCCTTCTATTAAGCCGAACTCCATATACCCGCCCTTCAGCTTACCTTCGAAGGATTGTTGAATTGTACTGAAAACAGCTGTATCCACTCTTTTGACCATACTGGTAAATATGAAGGGATGCTCTTCTGGCAAGGCAGTTAAACTCTGATCCGCATCCACTCCAATTACCAGCTTATTCTGAAGAGCTGCCGCATGCATAACCCCTAGGCCGGAAGCCCCGGAAGCGTGATAGATAATATCACACCCGCTCTGATATTGCCTGGTAGCCAAGGACTGACCCTTATCCAGGTTGGCGAATGCGCTCAAGTCGGTTCCAATATAATCCGTCATAACCGTAATGCTAGGATTAACATAGCGAGCTCCGGCCAGATAGCCAGCTTCAAATTTCTCAATCAGAGGGCAAATCATCCCTCCTACAAAACCGATTTTGCCTGTATGGCTGCTCAGAGCCGCCGCAGCGCCCATGAGAAAGGAGCCTTCCTGTTCTCTGAATAACAGACAAGTAACATTACTTTCTGGATTCAGGCCGGGAATACTAGCATCAATCACCGAATACTTGACGGAGGGAAATTCGCAGGCTACCTTTGGTATGCAATCAGAAAAGGTAAAACCCACGCCAATTACCAGGTCACACTTGCTCTCACTGGCTAAGCGCAGGAGCATTTCCCGGTTGTCTCCTCCAGCAGAAGGTTCATAATAATCAATCATGATTTTATCACCATATTTTTGCTGCGCCTGTTCCAGACCGGCATAGGCCATATCATTGAAACTACCGTCCCCCCTCCCCCCTGAGTCAAATACCAGGGCTACTTTCATTCTCTTGTCGGGACGAGAAGACACCATGCTCCCAATGTCCCTGCAACCAATGCCAAAGGTCACAAGGGAAAGCCCTAGAAATAAAAGGACTACTCTCTTAACATACTGCCGCAAACAAACTCATCCCTTCTAATGATATGTCTTGGAACACAATGACAAAATCAGTTGCTAGAGTGCTTGACAACCTCTTGGGAAGCCAAAAGCTCTTGGAAAGACGATGGAGGTAAGGGCTGGCTGAAAAAGTAGCCCTGAATTTCGTCACACTCGTAACTTTTTAAACAAGACAACTGCTCTATGGTTTCTACCCCTTCCGCAATCACCTTCAAATTAAGGCTTTTGGCCAGACCAATTATGGATTCAGCAAGTTTGGCATCCCGATTATTAAGAGCAATATCATCAATAAAACATTTGTCAATTTTCAAATAGTCGATTGAAAAGCGCTTTAAGTAGTTCAAAGAAGAATAACCGGTTCCGAAGTCATCAATAGAAATACTAATACCCTGTTGCTTCAGACTACCAAGGGTCTTAATCGTCTCCTGGTTCTTTTCCATTAAAATTTCTTCGGTGATTTCCAGTTCCAACCACCTGGACTCCAACCTACTTTTATCCAGGATATCCATAACGCTATTTATAAAACCTGGTTCTTGAAATTCCCGTGGAGAAATATTTACAGCCACCGGTAAAGCTGGTAATCCAGCATTTTGCCAAGACTTATTCTGTCGACAAGCAAGCTCTAATATTAATTTTCCCAAGGGAATGATCATTCCCGTCTCATCCGCCACCGGAATGAATTCTGCCGGACTTACCCAACCCAGTTCTGGATCTTTCCATCGTGCCAAGGCCTCCATGCCTGTAATTTGCCAGGTTTTAATGTTAACTTTAGGCTGGTAATAAAGCTGTATAGATTTCTTTTCGATCGCCTGACGCAGATGGTTTGCCAGTTCCAGGCGCTTAACAATTCTAGCGCGCATGGCCTCAGTATAATACTGGCAGACATTCCCCCCTTGATGTTTGGCGGACTTCATGGCTGTATCCGCAGAACTCAACAAGGCCTCGACATCAGCACCATCATGCGGCCAAATACTAATACCTAAACTGGTGGTAATATTAAACTCTTTATTCCCTATATAATAGGGTTGAGCAATTGTTTCCAGTACAGCCAGTGTCATTCTGTCAGCAGTTTGGCCATCCTCCAAGGGTAAAATGGCAGCGAATTCATCACCGCCTAACCGAGCAATTAATTCAGCCTGGGGGAGACATTTTACTAGACGATCCGCAACAAATTGTAGGAGAGAGTCGCCAGCATTATGATCTACCATATCATTTACATCTTGAAAATGATCCAAATCGATAAAAAAGATCGCTCGTTGCACCTTTTCGTTTTCCATGCTGACCAGCAGGCTTTCTAAGTATTCATTAAACATCCTCCGGTTAGGCAAATCTGTCAACCAGTCATGATAGGCCTGGAATTTTATTTCCTGGTTTTTCCTTTCCATCTCTTGCATGGATAAACTTAAGGTTTGGGACATTTTGTTCAGACCTCGAGATAGGATACCAATCTCATCCCCAGATTCCACTGGCAGTTGCTTTTCCAGCCCTGTTAGATCGCCGGCCGCTACTGCTTCTACTTCCAGCGAAATATGCGTTAGAGGTCTAGTAATCAATTTATTTACAAACTGAAAAGCAAGCCATACCAGCAACAAAGCCAGCAATGAGGTAAAAATGATACTAAACATGGAGAGAAGTGATAAACTACTGGCCTCCCAGTTTTGTACGGCGGCTAACTCCTGACTGTGTTCTGCCATTACGCCTATTAACGCATCCATATTATCCCGGTGAACAATGCCTTTTTTGCTGTAATACTGATAGCCCACCTCTTGCCGTTGGGTAAGAGTTAACTGAATAGCTTGCTCCTGTTCATAACGATAACTCGTCATCTCCACTTTTAGTTCAGCCAGCCATTTTCTTTCCAAGTCGTCCAGGCGGCCCTTTTCGTAATCTGCCAACAATACGTCGATGCGCTCAAAGCGCTCCTGACGATGACCAAGGCGGTTGCTAACCCTGGCCTCATCCATATGAACAAGTAATATTTCCATAGTAATAGCTTCTATTTCCTTATTTTGGCTGCGGATATTTTCCAGCAAACTCATGGGAATAAGCCGATCCGTGTACATCTCCTTTATGCTCTGAGAAATCCTCTGATTGACATAATAACTAAGCAGGCTAACCACGCCCAGAGTTAACCCTACTATAAGAAAAATCCCCAGTAATTTATGAGCAATTTTAAGATTTCTAAACCATTGCAATTAATCACCCC
>JAQUUV010000181.1 GCA_028693695.1 Syntrophomonas sp. | reverse complement strand
CAAAGAGTGGCCATTGCCAGGGCACTGGTTGCTGAGCCTGAAGTCCTCTTGCTGGATGAACCCTTAAGCGCGCTGGATCCACGCAGCCAAGAAGTATTTCAACAGGAATTAAAGAATATTCACCAACAAATTAAAACCACGACCATTCACATCACCCATAATTTTGATGAAGCCTTGGTGCTAGCGGATCGTATGGGGATCATGTGTAACGGAGAAATCGTTCAGGTTGGCACTCCGGAGGAGGTTTTTCAAAAACCCCAATCACAGTTTGTAGCGGAGTTCGTGGGGATGGAGAACATTTATAGTGGTGAGCTTATTGAAGAAGCAGGATCGAGATATGTTCATATCGGCCCCGTCCTTGTCCAAGTTGTGTCGAACCTGAAAGGAAAGGTCAGGGCAGCAATTCGCTCGGAAGATATCATTATTGCTGAGGACAGACTGTCCAGCAGTGCCCAGAACGTCATTCCTGCCCGCATTGCTGAAATTATCCCCCGGGGGCCATATTTCAAGGTGGTACTTAATGCAGGCATTCCCCTGGTGGCATTGGTTACCAGGCAAGCACTGTATGAGATGACACTTGAGCCAGGAAAGGATGTTTGGGCTATTTTCAAAACCGCCGCAGTGCATGTGTTTTAAGAAGATCGGGACAAATGTAGGGCGGCTGATTTATTGCGCTGTACTTCTATTTATATTAAGCTAAGGTCGTCAGGAAAAGTAGAATTATGGTCTAATAGCTATTTTGAAGGAGGATGGAGAATGCATTTCATAAATGCCCGTGAGGCTTTGGAGTCACTTCTTAATCAAAACGTAGAACTAAACGCCTTGGAAATTACCATCAATAGTAGAGCACTGAAAAGTGAAGAAGCGATTGGACACCCGGAGAGAGATGATTTTCCCTTGTTAAGGGGCAAAGAAGTATTGCTTCAGGCAGAATTGGAAGGTGCTTTGGGCCAGGCTTTTACGGCTGATCCCATCGCTTATAATGGCTCAATACAGAAACTACTGACATTATCCGATGATCGCCCCGGCATCCAAGCTCTGCTGGTATCAAGCTTGAATGCCCTGCTAAATAAATTAGGTCAGGTAGGACACACGGTTCATTGCATTAACCACGAGCCGGAAGCCTGTGCTGAGCATATTAGTCAGTATATTCTAGAAAAACATGGCCTTTGCAATGTCGGCATCATCGGCTACCAGCCAGCGATATTGGAACATTGTGCACAGGTATTTAGCCCGGACAGAGTGAGTATCACCGACTTAAATGCTGATGTTGTGGGAACAGTTCGCTACGGAGTAAAGGTTATGGATGGGTTAAGCGATACCAAGACATTGGTTGATTTTGCAGATGTATTGCTCGTTACAGGTACCATTTTAGCCAATGGAACGTACCTAGATGTTCTGGGGGAAGTAGGCGAGAAACCCTATTATTTTTTCGGTACAACCTGTGCAGCGCTGGCACATTTCAACAATATGAACCGCTTATGCCCTTATTCAAGATGATCAAAAATAAACAGATATTTGTCAGGTCAAGTGCTCTCGGTCCAGCATGCGATTAAAGGCGTCAACTATGGCAGGCTGAGAAAGGAAACAGATCCGGACGGACTACATTTTCAAGAGTTTCTTCACTAATGTACATCAGTATACCTCCATTAATATGAGTATGGAAAATATTCCAATATAGGTGTTGATTCAGGAGCGGGGTGACAATGCTTCTATTACGGGTAGCAAAGGATTTGCCTTGAGTCGAGCTGGTGTTCCCTTTCTTTTGCGATTACTTGCAATTTCGGCAGTATCCGTATATTTCAAGTTTGTGACCAGTAACATTAAAACCCATCTTGGCTTGTATCAGTTCGCCGTATTGCTCGAATGGGCAATCATCCACCGCAAACATCTGCTTACAACCTATACAAATAAAGTGATGCGTATGCTCCATTTGATTCAACTCAAAAAGGCTTTTGTTTTCTCCAATAATATTGGTTTTTAAAATTAAGCCCTTAGAGACAAGTGTTTCCAAAATTCTATAAACTGTAGATATGTTTATGGAAACATTATTTTGCTGAAGTTCTAGGAAGACCTGATCAACTGTAATCGGTTGAGCACTCATGGCTAGTACTTCCAGTATCGAATTTCGGCGTTTGGTATTCTTTAAACCATTACTTTTCAATAAGTCCTTATAGGAAACTATTTTTCGCACTATTTCAACCCCTTAAACCCCGATATTTGAATTGATTAAACAGTAACACTTATTATTAAATTATGTCAAAGTTCAGATGATGTAGTAGGCAAGCAATCAAAAAAGGCATCCCATAAGGACACCTTTTTAACAATAGAGAGGAGTTTTATAAATTCATTTAAAACTCAGGTGAGTAATCATTTAAGAGCCTCTTCTAATGACGTCAAGTTTTGTTCCATGATATTAATATAAGAATTTAGAGTGGAGTCTCCGGAAACTATGGGATCTAATGCGTATACCTTGGCACCGGTTTCCCGCGCAATAGTTTCGGCAGATTTGGCAGAATATTGCGGCTCGGCAAATAGTGCCTTAATTTGAGAATCTCGAATCGTTTTTATGGTTTCTTTAAGTTCTTGGGGAGAAGGCTCTGAACCTGGCTCTCTCTCAATAACGGCAGCAATATTAAGGTTGAATTCTTTGGCAAAGTAAGGGAACGCCTCATGGAATGTTATAATATTTCTGTTTTTTATTCCGTCAAGACCTTTATGCATCTTATCCCTTAAAGATTCGAGTTTTTTAACATATTCATCAGCATTGCTTTTATATTTTGCGGAATTGCTACTATCTATTAAAGCTAGTTGGTCCGCGATATTTCTAACTTGCAAGATATTATCGGTAATGCTGACCCAGACATGCGGATTTTCTTCACCGGTTTCATCCTTTATTAGTTCAATGCCTTGGCTGGCTTCAATAATCTTAAGAGTGGGCTGCTGTTTGATAACTTTGTCCAGAAAGGCTTCCATTCCGGCACCGTTTACTACGAAAACATCTGCTTTTTCAAGAGTTTTTAGATCGTCAGGGGTTAGCTGATAATCGTGTAAACAGCCGGTCTGGGGTTTGGTCATATTAAACACCTGAACTCCAGATATATCCTTGGTAACATTAATAGTGGAAATGTAGATGGGATAGAATGAAGTAACAACCGTAATCTTTTTTTCGGAAACAGAATTGTTTGAAGATACCTGGTCATTGGTGCTTTTGCCTAGCCCGCATCCGCTTAAGATGATAAGACTTATCAGCAAAATGGGCAGAAGTTTAGCAAACTTAGATTGCATTTTATATCCTCCTAAATAGTAATGATTTGCATTTGCACTTCTAGTATATCTCTCTCATGGGCATTTGTCTAGTTTTTGGAAAAATTTGTTATGATCCGTGGATTTTTCCATGGAATCCTAGCGGGATCTAAATTTCCCGCTGAATAAACCGGAGTATATGACTAGTTTATTTCTTGATAGTCCCTAAGAGGGTTAAGAGGAAGAATACGGCCGAGCACAATACGATGGTTGCTCCAGTAGCTGTACCCCAATAATACGACAAGAGTAATCCGGCTAGACCAGAGAGTAGGGCAATGCTTACCGAAAAAAGGTGATATTGCCGCATATCGCGGGATATATTGCGGGCGGAAGCGGCGGGTAAAATTAAGAGAGAGTTGATAATTAGTAAGCCTACCCACTGAATGGAAATGGTTACGATTACTGCCATGATGATACTGAAAAGTATTTCCAATAGGCGCACATTGGAGCCCCGACTACGGGCTAGGGACGAGTTAATGCTTACCAGCAGCAACTGATTAAACATCAATCCCCAAAAGACCAAAACTCCTAGAACAA
Organism: Syntrophomonas sp.; assembly: GCA_028693695.1. Lineage (GTDB taxonomy): Bacteria > Bacillota > Syntrophomonadia > Syntrophomonadales > Syntrophomonadaceae > PHAA01. The sequence goes on along the minus strand of JAQUUV010000181.1, from coordinate 827 downwards.
TGAAAACCAGCATGAGCAATTCGTTAGGAGTAATACTTAAGAGGTCGCCAATAAGAAAGCGGGAGTACTTTGTAAAACCTCCTGCGCGGGATAGGATGACGATACCCAGCGCCACCGCTGTAGCCGAAAATACCCCTATAATGGTATCCGGAGAAGAAGTCGTCGAAGCTTTAACAATGGATATCCCCAGAGCCAGGAGGATGGAGAAGGCCAGCATGGCCCATAATGGGTCGGACATTCCCAGGATAACCCCAATAGCAATCCCGGTTAGAGCAGAGTGACCCAGGGCATCCGAGAAGAAGGCCATTTTATTATTGACCACCATCGTTCCCAAAATACCGAACAGGGGGGTTACTAGCAGTACGGCCAGGAGGGCATTCTGCATGAAGATGTGGGTGGCCCATTCAAATGGAAGCAATTGGGGTATCCAGGTGTAGTAAATTGTCACTATTTCCTGCCTCCATCTTTAGGTTCTATGTACAATTCTTCGCTTAGCACACGGCCAAAGGTCTGAATGGCTTTTTCATTATTGAAAACGACTTCCGGGGTACCTACACATTGTACGGTCTGGTTTAAAAAAACTACCCGGTCGGCGTATTGCGCCACCAGTTTTAAATCATGGGAAACTAGAATGATGGATAGGTCATACTGATGGCGTAGATCAGCCACCTTGCGGAAAAACATTTCCAGACCTAGCTGGTCAATGCCGGAAACTGGTTCATCTAAGAGCAGGAGATCAGGCAAAGGATCCAGGGCTAAGGCCAGAAGTATTCGCTGTAGCTCTCCTCCTGACAAATCTCCCAGGCGGCGATCAATCAATTTTTCAG
>JAQUUV010000180.1 GCA_028693695.1 Syntrophomonas sp. | reverse complement strand
TAGTAAATACCTCTTGAATCTCCCCTTGAGCTGGCTGTGATGAGGTGGGGATTATCCCTTCCCTTTCAATTTTGCTATAGAAATAGTCATAGTCTACTTCAGTCTCTTTGAAGGACTCATCGGGGAAGCTGACACTAAGGGGAATTATCGTAATATCTAATTCCCGTTGAACAGAGGCATCAATATATGATGTACTATCACTGACGATTTTTACGGTCATAGGCACCCTCCTAAGTTCAAATTCTTAAAACAGTTCGTGATAAACGGCATGAATTCCTGCTGGTGACAGAAGCTCTTATTATTTCATGAGCCGTTTCTTATTATTTAAGCAATGATAATAATGGCCTTCAAAATGCTTTGGTTACGGATAGCAAAATGATACAATCATTTTATCTAGACTAGCCGGATAATATGCAAAGGACTTATTATGAGATATTCAAGGGACTTTCAAGAAATAGACTAGTCATTTACTCCTCGGCGTATTCTGCCTTGTTTATTCCTTGACAGCCCCTAAGATAATACCAGACCTAATATATAATATCCAGGATATAGGGAAGGAGTTTTAAATATGAATAAGCAGCCAACTTCACGAAGCTGTTTTCTTTGCGGTCGTCAGAATGACATAGGTTTAAAAATGACTTGGTACAATGACTCGGAGGCTCAGCAGGTGTGGTCGGAGATAATAGTTCCTGATGAATTCAATAGTTATCCAGGCGTTGTACATGGGGGTATAGTTGCCGCTTTACTGGATGAAACCTCCGGGCGGGCTCTAATGTTAAACGGAAAAAATAATGAGCTCTTCATTACTACCCGTTTGGAGATAAAATATCACCAGCCAACCCCTACCGGACAGCCCTTACGTGTTATTGGTTGGATCATAAAGCGAAATAGTCGATTTGCACATGTTGCCGGGGAAATTCATCTAGCCGATGGCACTCTTACGGCTAAGTGTGAAGCTACTGTGGCTCGTCCTCCCCAGAAGTTTTTCGATAAATGGGGTTGGAAAAATGAAGCGGAACACTGGCGAGTAGAATAATAATCAAAATATAGTCTGGCAATACTAAGTTCTTTTCACATAATAACCATATTAAACATGCCGGAAACCTTATCTAACCTACAGCTTCCAACGGAAGACATTAGCCTTATATGAGGCATATAATGGCCAAGTATTTTGCTCTTAGCCATTATATTGGCCTCGTCAACGACTTTGTACGGTATAGGAATAATTGAAACAATTTAACCTTGGTAACCAGAATATATTTCATTGAACACACCAAAGAAATCTATATAGCTCCTAATTTTTTAAACTCATCTATCTCCTTTTCGGTGTAGCCAGCTTCAATTAGCACCGCATCTGTATGCTCGCCTAGTTTAGGGAAGCTTAATTTAGCTACTCCTGGTGTTCCCGAAAGTTTAATCGGGACACCGGTTAATGCGACATCCTTACCGGAGCCTTTTACGTTGGCCAGCTTGAGAATCATATCTCTAGCTAATACCTGAGGATGGACACACATTTCTTCCAGGGTTAGAACCGGAGTGAAACAGATATCGCTCTTAGCAAAGAATTCTACCCACTCATCCCGGGATCTGTTCATCATGATAGCCCGGACATCAGCCTGTATATCCTGCTGCAAGGATATATTCCATTGGAGATTAATATACTCGGGACGCTCAATCTTCTCACAGAACTCCGCCCAGAACTTATCCTCAACTGCACCCAGACTTACATAGCGATCATCTTTAGTTTTGTAAACATTGTAGCAGGCATAACCCCCGGTTAGCACATCGTTGCCTCTTTCCGGGAGTCTGCCCCAGCCCGACCATTCACCCAGGGTATAGGCTAACAGGCTTATGGAACAATCCATCATAGCAATGTCACAAAGCTGTCCCTGCCCCGTTTTGGCACGGCTGGCCAGGGCTATAAGGATAGCAATCGCTGAATAAAGTGTTCCGCCAGAGATATCAGCAATCTGGGCCCCGCACATAGCTGGCATTCCCTGATAGCTTCCAGTTAGTTCAGTTACCCCGGATAGATTTAGGTAGTTAAGATCATGCCCAGCAGCATCACGCAAGGGTCCGGTCATACCATAGCCAGTTATTGCACAGTAGATAATGCCTTCATTTATACAACGCAGATTATCATAATCCAGACCCATTTTTTTCATTACTCCAGGCCGAAATTGATCCACGACCACATCACTCGAGGCTGCCAGCTTGCGAAAGATGGTTTTACCTGCCTCTTTCTTGAGGTCCAGAGTAATACTTTTCTTATTGCGGTTTACAGTATAGAATCGGGCACTTTCACCCTCTATTAGCGGAGTTAGCGAGCGGCCCAGGTCCCCTCCTCTAGGATCTTCTACCTTAATTACCTCCGCACCGAAATCAGCTAAAATCTGAGTACAAAATGGACCGGGAAGATACCGCGATAAGTCCAAGATTTTAACGCCCTCTAAAGGTAAGCTCATGATATCCCTCCATTCATAATCAAGTTAATTTTTACCACAGCCACATAATGAATAAACTATTCCTAAATAATAAGTCCTTGTTAATTCAGTAACTCATTCTATAATCCTTACAACCTTTAGAATAAAAGAGCCCTGGCACAAATTAGAATGCCAGGGCATATTAGAGGAGGTGTCACCAAGGGTGCATACTATCGTATTCCCAGGCAACCAGCATCCTTGGGGCATTCACGGAAGCAAAAAGAACGTCCCCTTGCTTCCTATTTGTTCTTAAGGTAAGAAAATACCTTCCGGATCAACCGTATTATAGAGCAGATCCAAATCGTTATAGGTAGGGGGCTTAGTTTCGCCGCTTACCCGGGAGATATTCAGTTTGAACATACAGTTGTCCTGGACTTGTTCGGGGGTGAAACCGGGATGAACCGTATCCAGATAGATAACTCCATCGTCGTCAAAATGGAATACACCCATATTGGAGATAACTGCCCAAGGGCCTCCTCGGAAGGCCTTATTGTAGACCTCTTTTTTATGGACGAATTCACCGTTTGGCCACTTGGGAATCCGCCAGCCTGGAGAAGTGATGTAGCTGCAGCGTTCTACCCAGCGCCGCTTCTCCTGAATCATGATGAATACTGTTCTTTTGGCCAGAGCGTTAATATCCGCGTTGCCGCCGCTGCCAGTGAGACGTTTACCGATGGGGGAGTAACCGCCCATGGCGGTGGTATTGACGCTGCCGTACTGGTCAATTTCAGCTCCGCCCAGGAAGGCCATATCCACTCCGCCCCTTTGCAGCTGGCCGAAAACATCCCACAAGCCGTTAGCAATCGAAGCCTGGTAATGACAGCGGGCATCTCCTACGGAGGTGGGTAGGTCAATAGGTCTGCCATCCACACTGCCGGCTTCATAAATACACACCGCATTGGGGGCATTGGTTTTTTGGGCCAACATAATCGCTAGCATGGGCAGTCCGGTGCCTGCAAATACTACCTCTCCATCAGTTACCTCCCTGGCAGCCGATACAGCCAGAAGGTCGATTGGTTTGAATTCGCCGACTTTGGCATAATCATTACTTGCCATTATCTCGACCCCCTTTTCACTTTTTGGGAATAACCCAGTGCGGCACTGGCCCTTAGGGTTTCCAGCCGGCTTACACCTAGTTTATTCAAATATTCTTCATGGTCTTTGACCCCAAATATCCACTCTTGTGCCCAGGCATCAAACCCTTCCTGGGTACGAGTCTTGGTGAAGAAATCTTTGATGAATGCCCCGTCAGCTTCATAGGCGCCGAAACATCCAGTAGGATGTCCTGCCCAGGGAAGCTCAACCACATAATCCACCAGATGGGGGGGAATCAGGTTATGCTCCGGTTCCCGGCGGATGAACTCTTCGGGAACGATCTGCTCAGTTATGACAATCAACTTGTCGGCTGCTTTCATGGCTTCTTCATCAGCATACTTCTGGCCTAAGACTCTTACCGTTCCTTCCGAGCCCACCATTTGTACATGGGCAATGCACCAGTCTGGTTGGGCTGCGGGAATCAGCGCTACTTCTGCACCGGTAAAATTTTCGGTATACATCTCATATTTCTTAGCTGGTATTTTGGGATTGGAACCATCCCGCAGACCAGCTTTTCCTAGCATGTCATATTCTGGGTTTAATATATCTGAGCCGAGTGCTGCAAAGGTTGGCATAAAGGGTATACCTTGGGCACCAGCTACTAAACGATAAAGCATTTGTATATGGCTGTAGTCCTCACAGATTAATTCCCCGGCCTCAACTTTGCGCGCCAGATTGCCGGCGATCTTACCAAACAATTCATGACCGCTCCAACATGACTCCCATATTTTTACACAACCGCCCCCAATGAGCATATCATCGTGGGTGCCACCATTAACTTCCATTAAATGCAGGTTTTTTTTACCCTGGCGGATTAGTTCCATGATGGCTGCCATTGGCCGACGCCAGATAGTGAATCCGCTAAAAGTCAGTGAATCGCCGTCTTTAATGAGGCCGATTGCTTCTGCCAGGCTAACATTTTGGGGTCTGCCCATAGATACGCACCTCCTTTTTTATTTCACTGTAGGAAACGCTTAATAGATGATTTACCATTTGCCAATGACTTCACGGCCAATAATCATCCTCTGAATCTGGTTGGAACCTTCGTAAATCTGGGTAATCTTAACATCCCGCATCATCCGCTCAATCGGGAA
>JAQUUV010000179.1 GCA_028693695.1 Syntrophomonas sp. | reverse complement strand
TTAACTAGAAACTTTATATTTTCATCTGTAGCGGCCTGCCGCTCATTTAAAGCTATGACGTTCTCTGATAGAATGCGGATTGGATCAAAAGCCTCATTCTCCATACGGATTTCCAGGGATTTTTGACCGTGTTCTAAAGACGTCAGCCCTTGTTCCAGGGATTTTTGACGGTGCTCTAAAGACGTCAGCCCTTGTTCCAGGGATTTTTGACCGTGTTCTAAAGACTTCTGACCTTGTTCCAGGGATTTTTGACCGTGTTCTAAAGACTTCTGACCTTGTTCTAAGGATTTTTGACGGTGCTCTAAAGACGTCAGCCCTTGTTCCAGGGATTTTTGACCGTGTTCTAAAGACTTCTGACCTTGTTCTAAGGATTTTTGACCTTGTTCTAAGGAATCTAATTTACCTATTATCTGTTTAAGTAATTCTTCCATAAAAGGCTCCTTCTCCTTAAAATATTATTTCTATTATACTATTAAAGGCTTAAACCATCTATAATTAGATTGACAATTTACTTATGGTCAGGCATCGAGGTTCGATTAAGACCAAGATAATCCATAAGTGCAGCTTGAAATATTTTCGAATAGTTTACTCCTTGAGCTTCTGCAATTTCTTTTAACCATGCTGGAATAGTCAGGTTTGTTTTTACCGCTCTGTTATCTAACTCATTCCTTACAATTTCAGGAAAAACGGTAATAGGGGATACCATATATCCTGTCGCTGTTTCAGGATCGATTTGCGGCACTTTGATTGGGATCGGTATTTTATCTCCATCCTTTTCCATTCCATATAAATGCAGTCCTAATGCATCAGCAGCCTGTCTTTGTGCATCTTCAAAGTCTTCTCCATAACTTATACAACCCGGAAGGTCAGGAAAATACACACTATAACCGGTTTCTGTTGGCTCAAAAACAGCTAAATAAGTGAGTTTACGCATAATAAAATAACCCCTTTCTATAATTTGGCGTGGGATTTATTTTAGCCCTGCCTGTTTTAATATGCTATTTAATGTACCAGGAGCAATATCTCCTTTGTGATTGGGTACAGTAACCTTACCCGTCTTAGTCAAATGTTTTAGTTGAATATGAGAACCTTTCGTTCTTAACTCAACTTCTTTCCATCCCTCTTTATATAGGATTTTCAATAGCTCTCTGACGGTCATCATTACTCCCTCCCTGCCTTTATTATACGCCCATTAAAGGCGCATTGCAACGTTTTGCGAGACAGGGGAACGCAAACTATAATGTATGGGGACACACCTTCTGCGAAAATAACTCGGGGTCAGACCCCGAGTTATTTATACTTGTTTTTCTATTATTATGTCTCCGTGGCCGGGGCTGGGGAGGTTGGAGCGTTCCCAGTTGATTTTGTCTTTGTCGGCGGGCGTTTCCTGCTTCGGTAGGATTGGCGTCTTTTCTTTGACTTCGGGGACGACTTTGGATGTACGGACAACTGTATTCTGGGCGGAAGCCGGGGCATCTACTAATACTGCCACGGTTTGGCCGTCCAGCATTTTGTCGAGGAGCGTGCTCGCCTGCTTGGTATCTGCTACCCAGTAGCTGGCAGTCAAGACCCCATTGGCATCCCTTTTGTCCAGGAAGTAACCGGGCAGGGTCTGGGCTATAATTGATTCGGAATTAAAACCTGGTGCCCAGGTTGCCATTTTCAGCATATCAGTGAGGCGCAGGTCGGTATCCACATAGGTGTTGGCTTCGCGAATCAACTGGGGAAGTTTGGCAATGGTTGCCGGTTGCAGCAACTCTTTGCCCAGGGCTTTTATAAACTCCTGCTGGTGAGCGGTTCTTTCGATATCGCCCTGTACATAACCACGGTAACGAACAAAGGCCAGGGCCTCTCTGCCGTCGAGCCGCTGTACGCCAGGTTGCAGGTTGATGTCTTCCGTGGGTTTGTACATGCGCTGGTCAACATTTATGCTAACTCCGCCCAGAGTATCTACTATCTTTTTAAATCCCTCGAAGTTCATCTCTACATAATAGTCGATCTTCTCGCCCATCAGGCTTTCGACTTTTTTCACTGCCAATTCGGGGCCTCCCGTAACATTGGCACTATTAATCTTATCCATACCACTACCTGCAGCTCCATCTATCTGGGTATCGCGGGGAATGGAAACTACGGCCACCTTATTACGCGTCGGGTCGATGGAAGCAAGTATTATGGTATCGGCGCGCGCATTAGTCGTATCGCCGGGTCGAGCATCTACCCCCAGGAAGAGGATAGTAATTCTTTTTTTGTCTTCTACAACGGACGAGGTATTGTTATTAGCCAGCTCAGTACCGGGCAGGAAGGAGGAGACCAGCCCGACTCCTATGGCATAAAAGATGCCGAAAACCAGGCCCATCATTAACATAAATTGCATATATGATTTTATTTTCTTAGTCATATTAAACCTCCATAAGAGAACGAATAGACACTGATTGAACACTGATGATTATGAATTACACAGACAATTTAGAATGAATAGAACCTTATTTACCCTGATTTTTATTGGTGTAGGGTTAAGGTTGTTTTTCCGGGTTTTACGATTTCCTTGGTTTTTTCGCCGGTGCGCATACCTATCTTTTCGGCTCCTAGTACGATGAGCAAAAGAAGCAGAGCTAGAACCAGGGTAGCCTTCGGCCAGTTTACGTAGTTGAGGACAATGGCCGTGAGGCCGAAAAATCCACTGATTCCATAGATGATCAGTACACTGCCCCGATGACTGCACCCAATCGCCATTAAACGGTGATGCAGATGGGATTTGTCGGGCATAAAAATCGGAGCTTTATTATATATACGCCTGATTATGGCAAAAAAGGTATCGAAAATCGGTATCCCCAAAATTACTATGGGAACAAAGAGGGATATAATCGCCGTACTCTTGGTCAAGCCCATTACCGCAATGCATCCCAGGGTGAACCCCAGGAAATTGGAACCTCCGTCACCCATAAAGGTGCGGGCCGGATGGAAGTTATAGGGCAGAAAACCAAGTATGGCTGCCACCAGAACCAACGCTACGATAAATGCTGATTCCTGACCCTGCGAATAGGCCACAATTCCCATGGTAGCCGCAGCTATACTAGAGACTCCAGCTGCCAGGCCATCCAGTCCATCGATCAAATTAATGGCGTTGCTGATACCTATAATCCAGACAAACGTTAGTGGTATGCCCAGATAACCCAGATCCAAAGGTCCATCAAAGGGGTTGGTTACAAAACTAACCACCACTCCGGAATGAATGGCAATCGAGGCTGCTATACCCTGACCGATTAGTTTTACCCAGGGTGGCAGTTGGTAAATATCATCCAGCATACCCACCAGAAAAATAACACAGCCTCCTATTATAATACCTAATAGTTCCGGGGAAACTTGCACCCCTATAACCATTACTATGATAAAAGCCGAAAAAATAGCCAGGCCTCCCAGCCGTGGCATGGTACCATTATGAACTTTGCGTTTATCCGGTTGATCTATAGCTCCCAAGCGATGGGCCAGCTTAATTACGTAAGGCATTGAAAAATAAGCTATACCAAATGCCGCTAGGAGTGCAAAGCCCAGTCTATATATGGACATAATAAAATAAACCTCCCCCATCGGAATCTAGGCTCATTGTAACACCGCAACAAAAAGTTGTCCATATACCAAAAAATGTGCAGATTCTGTTATAATCAATGGGGAAAACTGCCGCAAGAAAGGACTAACGCATGAAGATTGCCCTCTCGGGTTATTATGGCTTTGATAATGCAGGGGATGAAGCTCTGCTGTCGGCAATAACTTCCTCTATAAAAAGGCTCCGCCCATCTGCAGATTTTGTGGTTTTTTCCGGTAGTCCAGAAAAGACTTGTGCTCTGCATGGCATTCGGGCGGTATATCATAAAAACCCCTGGCAGGTCTTCCGGGAACTATTAGGAGCTGACCTCCTGATAAGCGGCGGGGGAAGTATTTTTCAGGATGTAACCAGCGCCCGCTCACTTCCTTATTATATAAGTGTGGTGGCTCTGGCTAAGCTCCTTGGTAAACCGGTTATCTTTTATGCCCAGGGGGTTGGCCCTATTAACCGTCGCCTCAGCAAATCCCTGATGCGTCTGGTAGGCAACTATGTGGATCTGATTACCCTCCGGGATGAAGACTCTCGCCAGTTCCTGTGGGATCTAGGGGTCAATCGTCCCCCGCTCCTGGTTACCGCTGACCCGGTCTTTTCTCTGGAACCCGGACCGGCTGATCAGGCCAGGATAGATCATTTACTAAAAACTATACGGAGCGGCGCTAAGCCTCTGGTCGGAGTGGCAGTACGCAAATGGCAGGCTCTGGAAGGCTACCAGACTCGTCTGGCTCAGCTTCTGGATCAATTGGTAACCCAAGGCTACCAGATTATTTTTATCCCCATGGCTTATCCCGATGATGTGAGCGAGTCCCGACGGGTTGCTAAGCTGATGGAGGAGGATGCCTATGTCCTGGATGAACATCTGAAGAGTCAGGAGCACCTGGCCCTGATATCCCGCCTGGACCTGATGGTGGCCATGCGTTTGCACGCTTTGATTTTTTCAGCCAGCCGGGGGATTCCCTTGGCCGGAATTTCTTATGACCCTAAGGTGGATGCCTTTTTAAAATTATTTAATCTCCGACCTCTGGGCACAGGCTACGAGGAAATGCAAGCTCAGATTGATAAGCTGCTGGG
>JAQUUV010000178.1:3220-4691 GCA_028693695.1 Syntrophomonas sp. | reverse complement strand
TTTGATATTCTGGATGCAAAGTGGGATGAAATGAACATTAATGTAATACTGTAATGATGCAAGATAAGGTAAATATTTAATTATTTCGGTAAAATATAGAGGAGAAAAAGCAGAAACCTAGAATTATAATCATAATAAGCCAGGAGAAGGAGGTTTGTGCGGATGACCAATATTGTAATTGTTGGAGCAGGTGTGGGTGGATGTTCAATCTTAAAAGCATTTCAGGGCATCAGTTCAGTAAAGGTTCTATGTATTTGTGATGTTAATACTACTGCAGAGGGTATGACTTTAGCTAGGAAACTAGGGATTGGCACCTGTAATGATCTAATGGAGATTTTCAGGATGCCGAAGTTGGATTTAATAATCGAAGCCACCGGCAACGAGAAAGTTCAGAAAATAATTAATACCAATAAGGGTGATAACGTCTTCGTGGTTGATTCCCATGGTGCTAATCTCATGATGACCCTGGTGGAGGCGCGAGAAGAAATGATTCATAGCCTGCATAATGAGGCGGAAAGATTGGCAGGGATGTCTGAAGAATTGTCCTCTACCATGCAAAATGTCAGCCAAATCGTGGAGCAACTGTCCAGTTCAGCGCAGGAATTAGCGGCTGAAGGAAGCAATCTAATGCAATCAGCTAATGATACGGTGATCCAGTTAGGAGAGACCGATGAGGTGCTGAACCTTATTAAAACTATCGCCAAACAGACCAAATTACTCGGGCTCAATGCTGCCATTGAGGCGGCGCGGAGCGGCGAGCACGGGCGGGGATTCGCCGTGGTCGCTGATGAGGTTAGAAAACTGGCTGAGAACAGTACGGCTTCAGTAGAAAAAATTTCGGGGATAATGAGTAGTATTGAAGAATCCGTGCAGGTGATTACCGGAGGTGTGAAGGAATCCGGTAAGGTGGCCCAGAACCAAGCTCAGCTGACCCAGTCAGTTCAGGCTAGCGTTCAACAATTAGAGGCCATGTCGCAGGAATTATCAGCCTTGGCTCAACACTTAACCAGTCTGGGGTAATTAGGTGTATTTCAAAAGGCGAGAACGCCCGTGGCTGTATGAGCCGGTGTTCTCGCCTTTTCTATCGAAGGGATTTTATATTGTCCGTATCCGACGAAAGGAAGCCGGATGATTGAAGGTATTAGGCCCAGTGATCAACTGATTTTATAATCTTATTTACATAGGCCTGAGTTTCCTTATAAGGGGGAATTCCACCATGTTTGCGCACCGCACCGCTGCCAGCGTTATAGGCTGCTAGGGCCAGGGGCAGGTTGCCATCGAACTCATCCAATTTCTGCTTTAAATAAGAGGTGCCACCCATGATGTTTTGTTCCGCATTATATGCATCATCAACTCCCAAGCTTTCAGCTGTACTAGGCATGAGTTGCATGAGCCCCATAGCACCGCAGGAGGAAACCGCACTGGGATTGAATGAAGACTCCTGCTGGATTACTGCACTGATAACTTCTTC
>JAQUUV010000178.1:0-3120 GCA_028693695.1 Syntrophomonas sp. | reverse complement strand
AAACGGGTGAAGAACACCGTTATTTTGCCATGCTTATCGAAGAAGTTGTCTGCTCTTTCTATTCCGGGTTCAATCCGAGCATGCATGCGGGGGTACTTAGCGATTAAGTACCTTCCACCTTTCCTCCAAAGCCAGTAGCTCAGGCTGTCGCCCAATAGAGTAAAAAACCAGACTTCTCCCCATAAGGCTAATATATTAAATTCACCAGTATAGGCAAAAGCCCCGGCAACGATAACCAGAAAGTTCGCTCCCACGGGTATGCCATTATTCTGTAATACGATTAATGCTCCTAGGAACAATACGTTATAATGGCGAAATAATTCTACCAGTAGGATTATAAAATCACTCATGGCTTATCCCCGTGTTTCCTAGGATGATTTGTGGGGAGTTTCTTTAAATTAGACTGCATTTCCTCCGGAGTCATATTATATTTATTCTCAAGGGCTCGAAAAGAGAGGTTTTCATCACCTGCTTCTGGGACTATCTGCAAGCAACTAAAGACTTCATCTACTGATATCCCATACTTTCGGGACACCTCTGTGACAGTCTCCCAGTGATGAACTCGGAGTATGTTATCCTGCCTTGTCTGGGGTGTAGGTGCGTGGACTTGTTTGATGTTTTGATATATATGTAATGATTGCCTAGCTATAAGGACAACCAGAACAATCATTAGTCCAGTCAATAAAAGAAGCTTCCAGCGTTGTCTCATTCAGGTGATTCTCCTTTTAAACTCTTCTTTGAGGTCGTGTTACGGAATCACTGTATAAAGCATTTCAGCAGATGCAATATTTATTTCGTGACGGCCCTTAGTTTGTATTATATGGGAACACATATGAATACTGCAAATGGGGTGAAGGGATAGAGTGCCATAGACAACATTGAGCTGAAGGAAATAATTGTTCCCGCTACATCCTAAGGTAGTATATCTTTTAAATAAATTAGTCATCAGACTATTTTCGACATAATATATCAAAAGGAATCGGTTATATTCTTATAAAGGGATAGCTATGGCGTAAGGAGGTCGTCCTGGATGAAGGATGAAGATAAGACAAAAGAGCAACTTATAGATGAACTGGCTGAACTGCGGCAGAGGGAACAGAATTTGGAAGCTGAGCGGCAACGTCTCTTTGCAATCCTAGAGGGACTACCTGCACAAGTATATCTTATTGGGCCAGATCATTTATTCCGATATTCCAATAACTTTTTTCAAGAGCGTTTTGGTAATCCGGAGGCAAAGCCGTGTTATAAGGTCTTCCACGGACTAAATGAACCATGTGAACAATGCACAACCTTCAAGCTAGGCGAAAACATGAAATGTGAGCAAGGTGAATATACGTACCAAGATGGATACACCTATCGAAATAATGATATTGCCTTTATCGATATTGATGGGACCGAGGTATTACTAAGTTTCGGTTTGGACATTACGGAGCGCAAGCAGGTGGAAACCGCGTTACATCAATCAGAAGAGAAGTTTTCCAAAGCTTTTCATGGTAATCCTGATTTAATGGCAATCAGCACTTTAATAGAAGGGCGCTATATTGAAGTAAATGATGCCTTTGTAGAAATTACCGGTTATGAACGGCATGAGACCATTGGGCGTACTGCACAAGAATTGGGCATATGGGCCCTTCCTGAAGAACGAGACTATTTGTTAAAAGAAATTCAAAAAATTGGTAATATTCGGGGTTTTGAACTAGATCTGAGATTAAGATCTGGAGAAATACGGAGATTTTGTCTTTCGGGGGAGATAATAGACATAGATGGTGTACCGCATCTACTTAATGCTTCTAGGGATATTACCGAAAGCAAACGAATGGAAAAGGCATTAAGTTTGTCTGAGGAGTGCTTCTCCAAAGCCTTTAATACTAGTCCTATTGTAATGACCATTACTTCACTGGAAGATGGAAGATTCATTAAGGTAAACAATGCCTTTTGCCGCATTTGGGGTTATAGTCATGACGAGATTGTCGAGCATTCATCATTAGGGCTAGGATTTTGGCTGAATCCTGCTGACCGTTACCTGGTAAAACAGAGGATTATGGCGAAGCAATCTATTCAGGACATGGAAATCGGTTTTTGTAAGAAAAGTGGAGAGCAAAGACTGGGATTATATTCTGCAGAAGGCCTTGAAATTGATGGCGAACCATGTATACTCAGTGTACTCACGGATATAACTGAACTTAGACAAATGGAAGTTGAAATGACCCGCTTGGATCGGCTCAATCTAGTTGGAGAGATGGCCGCTAGCATTGGCCACGAAATAAGAAACCCGATGACTACAGTACGCGGCTATCTGCAAATCTTGCGGGAAAATAAGGATTATGTTCAAGAGATAGATTACTTTGATCTTATGATTGAAGAACTGGACAGAGCTAATTCAATAATCACCGAGTTCCTTTCATTAGCCAAAAACAAGATGGTGGATATGAAGACAACAAGTCTGAATGCAATAATTAGTAAATTATTACCGCTGATTCAGGCCAAGGCTATGAGTAAAGATCAATACATAAAGGTAGAACTAGATGAGCTACCATACCTGCTCCTGGATAAGAAAGAAATCCGTCAGTTAATACTTAATCTGGTCGATAACGGTATGGAATCAATGTCTTCGCCTGGAGTCGTGACCATAAGGACCTTTATGCAAAAGAAAAAAGTAGTATTAGCGGTTCAGGATCAAGGTCACGGGATAGACTGTGAATTGCTGGATAAGCTAGGTACGCCCTTCTTTACCACTAAGGAGCAAGGGACTGGCTTAGGACTGGCAGTTTGCTACAGGATAGCTAGCCGGCACAATGCTAAAATTAACATAGAGACTAGTTCAACTGGTACCACTTTTTACGTTAGGTTTCCAAGTCTGATAGTTGTTACTACGGTTAGTTGAAAGATTTATCGCTGGGCAGAGTGTCCCTATAATGGGCTATCTCCGTAACCATCTAAATAAATCCAGTTAATAATAGATTATTACGCAATCCTCCTGACGGCGGACTTACCTGGAATGATCAAACCTTGTATAGATTCGTGCAGGCGAATAGAAACTTCTAGTTGCCTATGCAGTCTATTCAAGCCTTGTAACCTCGTATACTGCATCCCGTGTTTTTCTTTGGCATCAGCAAAAAA
>JAQUUV010000177.1 GCA_028693695.1 Syntrophomonas sp. | reverse complement strand
ACTGAAGGTTTCCATATGCCTTCCACAACATTACCCTGGTCATCCACCAGGACAATATCTTCTATGGACATGGTTCCGTAATTCATTCCAGAAGGAGTTATCAGCATTAGGGGTTGGTTTTCAATTTTAATGCTTACATTCCCCCAGGTACCTATAACCATTTTGGCTTCAGATATCTCCCGAGCAGTGATTAGTACCTCCCGGCGTTCCTTCAAGTAGTTCATATCAGTCCATCTCCTTCCATAGGGCTTAGCCCTGCCGTCTCAGCCCCTCCCCCAGAGGAGCTCTTATTATGCCTTTTTCCGTGATGATTCCACTTATCAGCGCAGCAGGAGTTACATCAAAAGCAGGGTTGAAAACTTTGACCTCTGGAACAGTTATATAATTCCCCCCCACCTGGCGCACTTCCTCCTGATTACGTTCTTCGATTGGTATTTCCGATCCTGAAAGGAGACTCATATCAACCGTTGACCAAGGTGCCGCTACATAAAACGGAAGACCATGATAATGGGCTAGAACTGCCAGGGAGTAGGTGCCTATCTTGTTAGCAGTATCCCCACTGGCTGCGATACGGTCAGCTCCTACGATCACAGCGCCTACTCGCCCTAGGCTCATAAGATGGGCCGCCATGCTATCCGTTATCAAAGTAACCGGTATTTTATCCTGCATGAGCTCCCAGACGGTAAGCCTGGCTCCTTGTAAAACCGGGCGCGTTTCACAGGCCCAAACCTGATTAATTTTGCCCACTTTGTGGGCTGAGCGAATCACCCCTAACGCAGTTCCATATCCACAAGTAGCCAGGGAGCCAGCATTACAGATAGTTAATACCTCAGTATCAGGTTCTAACAATACCTGTCCCTGTTCTCCAATAATATTATTAATGGCTACATCCTCATCAAACATATTCTCTGCCTCGTGCAACAACTCCTCAGCTAGGCTACGTATATCCAGATACTGCATAGCATCAAAAACAATTCTCATTCTCTTTATAGCCCAGCAGAGGTTTACAGCTGTGGGGCGAGTAGAGGCTAACAACTGTTCAGCCTCTCTATAATATTCCTTCAACATGTCCCGAGAACCAGTGTAATTGATCACTGCCAGAGCCAAAGCAAAAGCGGCAGTAACTCCAATAAGTGGAGCTCCCCTGACCTTTAGAAGCTTGATAGCCTGAGCCAAATCCTGATGACTGAACATTTTTTCATATTCCATCTGGGCCGGAAGTCGATTCTGATTAAGTATTATAACTGCACCAGCATGTACATCAAAGTAAATGGTACGAATCATGCCTGGTTCATCCCGGTTTCCTTTAATATTTCTCTACAGTCACAATTTCTCTCGTCACTAATATATTTTATACTTTCCATAATCAAATACCGGACATCATGAATGCTGTTCTTCATAACTTCTACCACTTCAGCATGGTTGAGGATATGCGGTGAAATACCTGCCGCATGATTGGTTACAATGGATATATTGGCATAACAGATTCCTAACTCTCGGGCCAGGCATACTTCAGGGACACTGGTCATGCCAATCACCTGTCCTCCCAGCATTTTAAACATCTCAATCTCGGCTGCCGTTTCAAAACGGGGGCCTTCGGTGCATACATAAGTCCCCCCGTTATAAACCTTCAGGCCTTTCTCATCACCGGCTTTTTTTATCGCCGCCCTAACTTCCGGACAATAAGGAACAGTCATGTCACAGTGAATTACCCCTTGCGACCCGCCTTCATAAAAACTGTTCTGGCGCATTTTAGTAAAGTCCAGGAACTGATCAGCTAAAACATACTGGCTTGGCTTGCAGTCAAAGTTCAATGAGCCGACTGCAGCAGTAGCGATAATAGTTTTAACCCCCATCTGCTTCAGTGCTAAAATATTGGCTCGGTAATTTATCAAATGCGGGGGAACGCTATGATTAGCGCCATGCCGGGGAATAAATACGATTTCCTCTTGATTGTACTTACCTAAAATTGCCTTCACTTCACCATACCGGGTCATTTCTACGATTTCTTTTACATCATTCAACAACTTGGGGTTATATACTCCTGTTCCCCCTATTACTGCTATTTTGGGCATATTAATTACCTACCTTTCAACTATTAAGGGATTATCAAACAGTGCTTGGGCAAATATTTCGGGTGAGAAATCCCTCAGGTCTTCCAGACTCTCTCCTATACCCACTAGTTTAACCGGTATATCTAGTTCTTTGACCACCGCAATAACGATCCCACCCTTGGCGGTTCCATCTAACTTGGTCAATACTATTCCAGTTACTCCGGTGGCTTCCCCAAAGATTCTAGCCTGGCTGATGGCATTTTGTCCGGTAGTAGCATCGAGAACCAGCAGAACTTCGTGGGGAGCAGACGGTATCTCCCTTTCAATCACCTTTCTTACCTTACCGATTTCTTTCATAAGGTTAGTTTTGTTCTGCAGCCTCCCAGCGGTATCTATTATTAACACATCAGCCTGGCGAGCACGGGCGGCACTTACTGCGTCATATACTACCGCTCCGGGATCCGATCCTTCCTGGTGTTTAATCAACTCTACCCCCACCCGGTCAGCCCAAATTTGAAGTTGGTCTATGGCCGCTGCCCGAAAGGTATCTCCCGCCGCCAACACTACTTTAAGATTTTCATTTTTATACCTATGGGCCAGCTTAGCAATAGTGGTGGTTTTACCAGCGCCATTGACCCCTACCACCAAAATAATGGTTGGTTTTTCTGCCGATACATTCAGCGGGCTAGGATTAGCTCCTAAAAGCTTAGCTATCTCATTTTGAATGAGTTGGGTAACCTCAGCCGGATCATTGACCTTTTGCTTCTTGGCAGCAGTCTTAATATTGCTTACCAACTCTAATGAAGTATTCATGCCCACATCGGCCTGAATCAATATATCCTCCAGTTCCTCGAAAAATTCATCGTCGAGTTTCTTCGTACTTTTGACCAGAGAATCAATTTTATCACCTAGATTTTTACGAGTTTTACTAAGACCAATTTTTAAGCGCTCAAAAAGTCCACCTTTAACTTTTTCTGGTGCAACAATTTCCGTCTCGAGCAAATCATTAGAATCCGGAACCATACTTGCTATTTCAGGTATATCCAAAACTTCATTATCCTGGGCCAGATCCGGTATCTTTACCTCCTCATTCTGACTATCTTCCCCATTATCAACTTCCAGCTCTGGGTCAGAAAGAAGATTTTCATTATCTTCAGCTACTTTATCCTTTTTTCCCCATTTAAACCTGTCAAAAAATGCCATCCCCTGAACCTACTTTCATTCAAATTAACCCCTTGTCCATATAGCACAACCATGGATGAAAATCTTTCACGTTACCCAGCCAAACTTTGTATTTCATCGCATTGAATGGATAGAACTGATGAAATTCCCTCCTGGGGCATGGTGATACCATAAATATTTCCTCCCGCCTCAATGGTACCCTGGCGATGAGTAATAACAATAAATTGGGTATCCCCTGACATTCCCCTCAGGAAATCTGCAAACCTCACTAAGTTGGTTTCATCCAATGCTGCATCGATTTCGTCCAATAAACAAAAGGGAACCGATTTTAATCGCAATAATGAGAAAATAAAAGCGATACAGGTCAAGGCCCTTTCCCCTCCGGAGAGCAAGTTTAAGGATTGACTGCGTTTACCAGGCATCTTGACCAATATCTCCACCCCGGCAGCTAGGTCGTGAGCTGATTCCATCATTAGACCAGCATCGCCGCCGTTAAAGATTTCCATAAACGTCCTGGTAAAGCTTTCATTGGCCAGCTCCATAAACTGAGAGAAGTTTTTCGCCATGATTTTTTCCGTCTCCTGGAGTAATTTTTCCAGGGATACTATGGCGACAGACAGATCCTGGGACTGCTGGTGCAAGAACTCATACCTAAGTCTAATAACATCGTATTCCTTTATGGCATCAATATCAACCGTGCCTAATGAATCTATCTGCTCCTTCAGGTTCTCTATGCGATGTCGGTATTCCCGGGTCTGACGAGGAGATAAAATTTCATCATCATTTTCAGAGTTTTCAGAGTTAAACTTTTCCCTCCACTGGCCTTGGAGCCCTTCTAATTCGGTCTCTATACGCACAACTTTCATTTCCATAGCCCTTATCTGTTCCTGCATATTAATGATCTCCTGTTGCAGCGGCTGTGCTGCATTACGAATTCCCTCCAAATCTGTGCTCAATTCCTTCTCATCATTGCAGATGGCAGCAATGCTATTCACGATGATTTTAAGTTCCTCCTGTTGCTCAACTACTTTTTCCGCAGTAGTCCCGGCTCGAGAATGGTGTACATCCACCTCTTTCTGTAGACGTTGCTGCAAAGCAAGAGCTTCCAGTTCAGATTGGTGGTAAGACTCCTTAACCTGTTCAAACTGCCCAATGTTTTTCTCTATGTTTTCCAATTCTTTTTGTTTCATTATAAGTTGTTCCTGGTGAGATGAGAATCGTTCTTTTCTCACCTCATATTCTCTCCGGTTAATCTCTAATTCTGCTTTTATTTTTTCGATTTCATTGGAAACCTGGTTATTTTCTTCCCGGACGCTGCTGTGACAGTCCTGTAAACCCAATATCTCTTCTTCAGATTGCTTGATTATTATATCTAATTGGGATATTTCACTTAGATAGATTTCTGCATCGCGTGAGGAACTCTCAATGGTTACTTGAAGGCGCTGCTCCTCTTCGC
>JAQUUV010000176.1 GCA_028693695.1 Syntrophomonas sp. | reverse complement strand
TCTGCTAGATCTTTATCGGTAAATTCTTCATCGATGTCTATAAGGTCTTCTGCCAATAGCATTTTGGCTAATTCCTTTTTTTCGGCATGAGTTAAACGACGAACTTGTTCAACTAGTTTTTCAACGGTCGAAATTGCCATTACAATCCTCCTCTTTTTTAAAGTTAAGAGAATAGTAGAATTTCTTTTATTATACCATTTATATATTTATGCCATATAGTCAATATAGATGGCGCAATATTGATAAGAAAATGTATATAATAATATTATGTTGCTTAAGTTAGGAGTGAATATGATTTGAAGAATGCTTATATTATTTCAACCGGCACCGAGTTGTTACTGGGAACCACCCTGGATAGCAATTCGGTATTTTTATCGCAGAAATTAATCGAACTGGGTATAAATATCATTGGGAAAAGTACTGTAGGGGATAAGCATGAACAACTAACCAGAGCTTTTGCCCTTGGTTTGGAAAGCGCGGATATCATAATTGCGAGCGGGGGATTGGGTCCTACCTTTGATGATCTTACTAAGATTGTAGCTTGCGAACTATTGGAATGTGAGCTGGAACTCAGAGAAGAGGAGGATAAGCACCTACGGGAAATTTTTGCCCAACGCCATCGTCCCATGCCCGAAATCAACCTCAGACAGGCCATGTTTCCGGTGGAAGCCGTGGCTCTGAAAAATAGTCTGGGAACCGCTCCAGGTATGTATTTGAAGAAGAATGATAAACTAATAATATTATTGCCAGGGCCACCTCGTGAAATGACCAATATGTACCTAGATGAAGTTGAGCCACTCCTAAAAAAGGATTTTGCGTTGGATATACATAAAGTATTTAGAAGGAACATTAAAACTCTGGGGCTAGGTGAATCGCAGGTGGAGGAGAAACTTGGTGACTTGATGCATGTCCCGGATGGCTTAGCCATGGCATTATTGGCCATTGATGGCGAAATTCATATCCGGCTGACTGCGGAAGGTCAAGAAGAACAAAGCAGCCGCCAGTGCCTTGCCGATCATAGTGTAAAAATTGTTGAGAGAATGGGAAGAAATGTCTTTGCTTTTGACGATGAAACCCTCCTATCAAGAGTCGCCAGCCTACTTCTAACTCGCGGAATAAGACTGGCGGTAGCAGAGTCATGCACCGGTGGCTTGCTGAGCAAAATGATTACCGATATGGCGGGTAGTTCTACATATTTCTGGGGAGGAGTTATTTCCTACAGCAACGAAGCCAAACAGTTGGTTCTGGGCGTAAAAGAAACAACCCTAATCAGACATGGCGCTGTCAGTCCGGAAAATGCTCGGGAAATGGCCCAGGGGATACGCCAGATTGCAGGGAGTGACTTCGCACTTTCTATTACTGGTATAGCCGGTCCTGACGGGGAGAGTCCAGATAAACCGGTTGGCCTGGTTTATATCGGATTGGCTTATGATGGTGGTTGTGATGTTAAGGAATTGAGATTAGGCGGGGGAAGGGACATCATCAGAATTATATCCGCCAAGTCTGCTTTGGACTTACTGAGGAGACATATTGAGTTTAGGTAAGGACTTTTCTTTTGTAATTGTCTTGAGATAAGCAGTGTTTTTGGGGAGAAAGATAAGTTGAATCAATAAATGATTCGGGGGTATTCAAAATGAGATTGTTTGTAGCTGTACCTGTTAGCGACAGCGTTAAGCAGTATGCGCGGATGATTAGAAATGAACTGGGAGAGGCTAGAGCTGATGTAAAATGGGTTGAGTATGAAAACTATCATTTGACGCTTAAGTTTTTGGGTGAGGTGAAGGAATCGCTCTTACCCGTGATCATTAAAAACCTGGCTCTGGCTGCTGATACATCCCCCGCATTTCATCTTTCAGCAGGTGGTCTGGGATTTTTCCCTAACCGAATGAGACCCAGGGTGATATGGATGGGAATCAAAGGGGAAATAGAAAAGGCAGAATTCTTAGGGGAGAGGGTAGATGCCTACCTGTCCGACTTGGGCTTTGAGGAGGAAAAAAATCATCGCTTTCATCTAACGTTGGGAAGACTCCGTTCCGATTCCAGGCTGCCAGAACTGCTTAAGTCAGTAGCAGAGATGGGTGGGAAAGAGAAACTACGTTCCTTTAAAGTGGAAAATTTCTATTTAATGAATAGCAGCCTAACTCCGAATGGTCCAGTTTATTCGATTTTACATACTTTTAGTCTGGGTGGGTAAGGGCTATTAAGGAATAAATAAGCTAGTTAATTTTCTGATAGTCCCAAAATTTGTATTGACATTGCTGAGAGGCCTGAATTATAATTTTAATACGAACATACGTTTGAGGAGGGGACAGGCTTGGAAGCAAAAGATATGAAACAGGATAAAATGGAGGCCTTAAGTAATACCATAAAGTCTATCGAGAAGCAATTTGGGAAGGGTTCCATCATGAAACTGGGCGAAAACGCTACGATGAATGTGGAGGTCATTTCTACCGGGTGTATATCCCTGGATATAGCTTTAGGAGTGGGTGGAATACCCAGGGGAAGAGTTATTGAAATATTTGGCCCCGAATCCTCCGGCAAAACCACCGTTGCATTGCATTGCATAGCGCAGGCTCAGAAAGAAGGCGGCATGGCGGCCTTCATTGATGCTGAGCACGCCCTGGATCCACTTTATGCCAAAAAGTTGGGGGTAGATATTGCCAACCTGCTGGTTTCTCAGCCTGATAACGGCGAACAGGCCCTGGAAATAGCTGAAGCCTTGGTCAGAAGCGGGGCTATCGATGTAGTAGTGATCGATTCGGTGGCAGCACTAGTTCCTAAGGCTGAACTTGACGGTGAGATGGGAGATGTGCATGTGGGACTGCAGGCGCGTCTCATGTCACAGGCCTTGAGAAAACTTACTGCACATATAGGCAAATCAAATGCTGTGGTAATATTTATTAACCAGATTCGAGAAAAAATAGGAATAGTTTATGGTAATCCTGAAACAACTACCGGGGGAAGGGCCTTGAAATTCTATTCATCATTGCGACTGGAAGTAAGAAGAGGAGAGTCCATCAAGCAGGGTACAGAACAGATAGGTATCCGTACCAAAGTTAAAGTAGTTAAGAATAAGGTAGCCCCGCCTTTTAAAACGGTTGAATTTGACATAATGTATGGTACCGGTATATCCAAAGAAGGAGATGTACTGGATATGGGCGCTGATCTGGAAGTTATACAGAAGAGCGGTTCCTGGTATTCGTTTGATGGTGAACGCATGGGACAGGGACGCGAGAATGCCAAGGAATACCTGAAAAATAATCCTGAGATATATAAAATATGTGCTGAAAGAATCAGGGAAAAGATAAATGCGAAAAAAGCTAATGCAGAACAGATGAAGCTTGACACGATTCGGGAAACTGACTAAAATCTTAATTAAGGCTCTGAAAAGCTGTCTCGCTTGAATACTTAGCTATTAAGATACTTTTCAATATATATATATTTTTTCTATTACTTGTATTATTGAGGTAGAGGACTGGATAGGCAGTTCCAGTTATATGCTGGTTTTTGAATAAATATAGATTGTATTCTCGTGGTTTCTTATGGTTGAGGAAAGTTATCTTTAGTTCTCATAAGTAATTAGTAGTCTCTTTCGTTTAAGGCGGGAGGTATTGCTAGTCACGTGGAAGATAACAGCAGAAAGTGAGATAGTTTTTAAGCCGAGTGTAAACTCGGCTTTTCTGTTAATAAAGTGCCTTTATATGATTATGATATAATAATTGACTAGAAGGAGGTGAAAAAGATTATCACATTACAGACTATTATTTTTACAATTCTGGCCGTGCTAATTGGTTTAGCAGGCGGTTATTATGGCCGAAGAAATATTGCGGAGAGCAAACTGGGCCTGGCCGAGCAAGAAGCAGCTAGGACCATAGAGGAAGCCACCAAAGAAGCCGAAGCCAGAAAAAAGGAATTGCTGCTGGAAGCCAAAGATGAGATTCATCAAAACCGGCAGGAAGTAGAAAAGGATTTAAGGGAGAGACGCAGAGACCTGGATCGCCTAGAAAGAAGGGTACTGCAAAAAGAAGAGCTGATTGAAAAAAAGACCGAAAACATAGAAAAGAAAGAGCAGGGTCTCCAGGATAAAGAAAAAGACATAGATAAGACCCAGCAGGACTTGCAAATGATACTTACTCAGCAGTTAAAAGAACTGGAACGCCTTTCGGCTTTAACTACTGAGGAGGCCAAAGAGTTACTCCTATATAATGTGGAACAACAGATAAGGCAGGAAACTGCTGTAATGATCAGAAGCTTGGAAAATGAGGCCAAGGAAGAGTCAGACAAGAGGGCGAAGAATATTATCTCGCTGGCTATACAGAGATGTGCCGCCGATGTGGTATCAGAAACCACAGTATCGGTAGTGGCACTCCCCAATGATGAAATGAAGGGTCGTATTATCGGCAGAGAAGGTCGTAATATTCGAACCTTTGAAACACTTTCGGGGGTAGATTTGATTATTGATGATACACCGGAAGCAGTAATCTTATCTTCATTTGATCCGGTACGTCGGGAAATTGCCCGGGTGGCCCTGGAAAATTTAGTTTCCGACGGTAGAATTCATCCGGCCCGGATTGAGGAAATGATTGACAAAGCTAAGCTTCAGATAGACCAACAGCTTAGAGAACTTGGGGAACAGGCAGCTTTTGACGTGGGGGTACATGGATTACATCCCGAACTCATTAGACTCCTGGGAAGGCTAAAATACAGAAC
>JAQUUV010000175.1 GCA_028693695.1 Syntrophomonas sp. | reverse complement strand
GAAAGAGGGGGAAGTAGATGTTTGTAACGTTTTTAAATAAGGAGGATCGCCATAGCCTGGATTTGTCCGCCTTTATAAACTACAGCCCGGAACAACTGATGTTCTATTATTATAATTCCTGGATAAATATCAGTCTGGACACCTACCTGCAGATGAAAGAATGGTTAACAAATGGTTACGGCAATAGTTCCAACCTTGAAGCCTGGTTGAATTTGATCGAAGAAGAAATGCACGTTGAATCGGATTTGCTAAGTCTACAAGATAATGAATATCTGAATTCTATCGGTCCATATTACTATGGTCCTACGTGTACCCAGTTTTATTTTTCCAAGCTCTACACCATAGAGCATGAACCTCTGACCTCATCTGACTTTGCATTTTTATTCAATTTTCATAATATTCCACTTGCAAGTAAGCATTTGCAGAAATATTCGTCCTCTCGGAAAATCGCAAAAAAGATCGCCCGTAACAAGGACGAATTAATCCGGGATATAACTATGTGCGTCTCAAGCCTGGGGCAGATTGAAAATATAAGCCGGTATAGCCGTTATCTTAATATCCTTTTGGAGGAGCGAAACGCTATTGTAGCCGCCTATGATACCTTGCCCCCAGAGCCTGTACCGGTACCAGAAAAGCCATTGAAACTTGAGGAACCTCCTTCTACGCTCGACCGTTTTCTTGCTATGGGTATTTCTAAAAAAAAGCAGAAAGATTATCAAAAAAACTGTATCGACTATAACCGCAACATGAAAATTTACTTTATCCGGTGCCGTGAATATCAAAAAGCCTGCGATCGCTACAAAGAGGCTCTGCAAGACTGGAATCAACATCAAGAAAGTTTTATAAAGAAATGCCAGGACGACCTCCAAAAGATTATCGATAAATCAAAAGATGTCCAAGCCTTGTTGGACATCTATCACTATATTATCAATAAGAGTTTTGTTCATTCCAACTACCAGAAACTAGAGACACTAAACTCTTTTAAGCGTTATCTCGAAACCGGCCGCGCTAATGATATACAGGATTGCATGAATATTTATGAAGAAGAACGACTATGGACAGAAATTAAGGCTAGTCAAGAAAGAATTGAAAACACTATTCATTTCCTGCAGTCTGAAAACGATGCCCTGAGCTTAGCGAGTGAACAAACTGCCAGACTCATAGCCAGCGCCAGGGAATGACGGGAAGGGGGGACACACAGGTAACAAGGGGACGGTTCTGCTGTTACATCTCGCGAGATGTAACAGCAGAACCGTCCCCTTGTTACCTGTGTGTCCCCCTGTGTCTTCCGTATTTTCCTAAACCTCCCCGTATTGCCTCGGGCGGAGGAATAGTTTAAACAATATCATACCGGCCAGAAAGCCGCCTATATGTGCCCAGAATGCTACCTCCTGATTGGCCCCCACCGAGAGCAATCCAGTTGCACCTCCATATAACTGGGTTATCGCCCAAAATCCCAGGTAGATCCAAGCAGGGAAGTTGAATAGAAAAAAGGGTGGTATGAAAGTAAGTACCTTGGCCTTTCTGAACATTAGAAAATAGGCTCCCATAACCCCTGCAACGGCCCCAGATGCTCCTACTACCGGAAGCTCTGAAGTAAGATTGAAGGCATAGTGGGTGAGGCTGGCCAGCAGACCGCAGATCAGGTAGAATGCTAAAAAGCGAGCTTTTCCCATCTTATCTTCCACATTATCGCCGAATAACCACAGAATCCACATGTTACCTATCAGATGCATCCAACTTCCGTGGAGAAAGGTATTGGTAATAAATGGCAGGTAATCGATTAATGGCACAGGGTAGTTCGTATAATATGATGGTACCAGACCAAAGACGTAGGCCAGTCGGTTCATTCCATCTTCACCCAAGGAAACTTCATAATAGAATACCAAGGTATTTATTAGGATTAGAGCTATGGTTATCAATGGAAAATGATCACTTCGGGTGCTATCTCTCAATGGTATCATTGCATATTTACCCCATTATCTAATTGAATTTTATTAGTTCAACTTGCGTTTTGTTTTTAACAAAGTCTTCATTTCCAGGGTCTGTAATATTTCCATGCTCTGCCAGGCGCAATAGCGTATATGCCTAATCTCATCGAATTCCTGAAGGGGTAACGGCATACTTTTCAGTGGGTGGATGTATTTATTACGCAACCGGTGCATAATCAATAGCAATCCCGCCAAGATGTAAACTTCATCTTCTACGCTCTGGTTCTCAACCAGAACTATAAATATCATCCAGCCTGCCTGGTTCAGATTTTCAGGTTTCTGATGAATATATGGGCTGTTACAAAAGGAAGCAAAGCCCAAAGGGTATATGTCTTCCAAGTAAGCGGGTAAATCCTCATTATTGCTTTCCAATTTCCCAATTACTTTGTCCCAGGTCTCCTGGTATTCAGCCTGCCTGATCTGATCTTTTATATTACGGCGCTTTTTAACCAATGAATCGCTTAAGCGAACTTCACGGCTGACCATTAATTCCACCGGGCGGAGAAATTGCAGAAGCACATTCACACCGTTTCCAATCATGTCCAGTAAATTCTCACCAACAAAAACTTGATAAATAACCTCCGCATCCAGCACCGCCTTATAAATAAGAGCGTTCCCGGGATTATCTGCCATGACCCGATACCCAGGTATTTCATCATCCAGGCTGGCCTGTAGGTATTCAATAACGTCTTCACTCACATTTTTCATAACCTTATCTTTAATGACAAAAAGTTTTTCTTGGGTATCCTCCCAGCGCCTTTCCACTAGTATTTCCTGCCACGCCAAAGTTACCATTATTTCGTTGGCCTGTTCTTTAAGCTGGGTGATTCGGTGACGAGAATCACCCAGTCTCCTCAGGGCTACGGTGTTATCCCCCCGGTATTCATCCACTAGCTTATCAATTAAGTTCTCAATGTCTTTAAAAATGTTCATCACTCTTAAAGCACCTGTTTGCATACGGCCCACTATATCTGCTGACATTTCCTCTAATTCCCCAATTATGGAGTCTTCATAGTAGGCCAGCTTCCCCTGAACCGCTTTCTCGACAACCAATGAAAACTGCTCCCCTAACTGACTGGTATTGAAATAATCCTCCATAACCAGTTCCTCTTGGTTATTCTTCATTTGCTGGCTCAACAATTTCTGCACATAATCATAAAATAATTCTATTTCCCCTTCAATGCCCTGTATCAAGTCATCGGCTTTATCAATGAGACATTGCTCCAGAGATTCGTTATCCTTTTCCTTCCCACTTTTGATAAAGTTCACGGCATCTATTAGCATGTCCAATTCAGCCTGTAACTTTTGCTCAATTTTCATAGAATCATCGCTAAGGCTACTTACCATCTGGATAACGGCCCGGGTTTCATTTATACCGACCTCTACCTGGACCAGGTAGTTTTCGCCATCCTCCCATAGCCAGTTCAGACTTTTTGCAAAGTCTTCCCTGATGCCACTTATAACCGGTTGAGTTATTCTGCTAATCTCACTGACCAGTAATTCATCACAACTTGGTTTAATTTCGTTCATCATCTGCAATACATTATCATCAACGGCATTCTTTATTTTTTGTTCTGCATGCGTATGCACATACTTAGGCTTCAGGATGGCAGCTCCGATGGTTCCCAGCATTATAAATACAAATAGATAAAAAAAGGAGAAACCCCAGCTCAGGCTTATTATTATAAAACTGATGAATAGGGTTAATCCCCCGGTAATCATCCACTGGCTAGGGCTTTGCGCGATGCTTTTCCTAATTCTTGTCCCAATGCTCAACTTCCTGTCACCTCAATAATTTCATTTATTATAGTCTAGATTTTATATCGTCTTATAAAAATAAAAGCTTAAGAAAGTCCCCTTGATTCCCTTATTCCCAATTCGGTAGTCATAAAGATACCGAAAACTTTCAAGTCTGGATCTTGAACTCCCATCCTGTAAACATCTTCTTTAATTTCTAATGCTTGCATAACAGCCCTCCTAGGCCCAAATTATTCTACTTATCTTATCCACATCATAAGTGTTTTTGCGATAGGGAACAAGTGCTTAAAACGAATCGCAAGCCTTTATTTAGGCTAAAAGCAGGCACTATTTTTTTGCCTAAATATTTCCACGATAAACAACAGATTTCTATTGTAAATGCTACATTATTCACATAGAATTATGTTAGCATACACGGAATATGTTTCTACCCTGAAAACCTGCTTATATGCGGCATATCAAGTGCTTGCACGCCGGCTTGGGGGTAGTGATATAGAAGTTGAAGATCGAATGATATTTAAAAAGAGAAAGGAGGGATATGGATATGGAATACCAGGAGATTCTCGCTAAATATGCAGACATGCCCGGCGGGATGATAGAAGCTTTTCATGCTATTCAGGAGGAACTCAGTTACTTACCCGAGGAAGCTATCGTTCAGGCGGCTCAGGTTTTCGGAAAACCAGTGGCTCAGGCTTATGGCGTTGCAACATTTTACTCAATGTTCTCAGTTAAGCCCCGTGGCAAAAATGTGATCAGGATATGCGAAAGCGCACCCTGTCACGTTGCCGGTGCTGCTGAGGTAGTTGCAGCCCTGGAAAAAGAACTGGGAATAAGCATGGGCAGCAGTACCGCTGACGGTCTCTTCGCCCTTGAATTTACCGAATGTGTGGGTCAGTGCCAGGGTACTCCCGTAATAACGATTAACGGCAAACCGTACGTAGATGTGTCTCCAGCCAAGATTTCCGGAATATTAGCTGAATGCAAATAGG
>JAQUUV010000011.1:2319-22802 GCA_028693695.1 Syntrophomonas sp. | reverse complement strand
GTTAAGCTCAATGTATATACCAGTTGGTTGGCTGCTAAGGTCTCCCCGTTCCGATCGTAGATTTCTCCTCGGGGTGCTTTTATAGAAACCAGCCGAATCCGATTTTCCTTAGCTTTGGTCTGGTACTCATCGCTATAGAAAAGCTGTACAACAGCCAGTCTGAGGCATAGTACAGCCAATAACCCAATACTAATGTAAGCATATATCTTTAACTTAGTCTTCAGTTCGAGCTGTTTCATTTACCTCTCTCCTACTTCCCTAAGTAATCCCCGGCTGGAAGAGCGATAATACCACACATATATGGGAATCGCTATTAGAGTATTATAAATACCCTGATACAGCATATCAACAAAAATCGAGTGGTCTAAGTTAAACACCTCAAAACTGGTCAGTGACAGGATAAAAAGTAGAACCGAATTAAGCAATGTGCCTCCGATAACCCCGATTACACCTACAATAAAATTTTCCTTAAAAACATTTACCTGTAACCTGCCTACAATATAAGCAATAATACCTTTGCTGATGGAGTTAATGCCTATAAATCGCCCTATATAAAGGTCTTCCAAGAGACCACATATCACGCCATACACCATTCCCTTACGAGCACCATTAAATAGAGCATAAAAAACAACAAGTACCAGTACCATATCTGGTATTGCACCATGTATACTGAATGTCCTGAAAATCGTTGATTGTAAAAAAAGGGCTAGAAAAGGCAACAATGCCAGGATAAAATAGCGCATTCACTTTATGCCCCTTTGTTTCCATTTGCTTCTATCTTACGAAATTTCTTGATTACTAGAACTTCCTCCAGCTGGTTAAAATCAACTGCAGGACTTACTGTTGCAGATAGCACCAGGCCATTGGATTCCTTGTTAACAGCCTGAATGGATCCGATTTGAATTCCGGGGGGATAAGTTTCTGACAAGCCTGAACTAATGACATTCTCCCCAACTCTTACCTGGGAATAATAAGGGATATTAATCATCCTCAAAGTACCGTTATCACCCATGCCCTCTACAATACCTCTGGTTTCACGCGTTTCTTGTAAAATTGCTCCTACCGCCATTTCCCGGTCAGTAATAAGCCATATCTGTGCTGAATTCGTGCTGACACTTACTACCCTGCCCACTAAACCATTAGGATTAATTACCGGCATACCTCCAGCAATTCCGTTTTCAGCCCCCTTATCAATAGTTATAACCTTATACCAGTTGTTCGGGCTACGGGCAATAACCCGGGCGGCTTCCAGATCATATTGGTCCTGCTGAGCTTGCTTATAGGCAAGGAGACTTCTTAAGCGCTCTACTTCGGCCCTATTTTCTCTAAGCTGCTGGTTTTCCAGGCTCAAGCGGTTGTTCTTTATCTCCAGAGCCCCTATTTGCTCTTCTATCTCCTTTTTCTGGGCCAGACCAACGCTAATATTGTTAATCCCGATTTCGAGTTTGTCCACTCCAGTTTGCAGGGGCGAATAGCTATCCCGTACAAGCTTTTCCAGAAGGGTTATTTCTTGGCGATTGCTAGAACTCAACTTCATAATTACAAGAAGTAGTAATGACGTAACTAAAATCGTCCAGAAGCCTTTTTTTCGCAAAAAATTAAACAAAAGTCCTCACCTAGCTAACCATTCATTCTAGGATTAACCAACAGGCGTTTCAAATCCTCAATGTTTTCCAGCACCTTACCAGTTCCACGAGCAACAGCCAGTAAAGGTTCTTCACATACATAGACCGGCATATCCGTTTCCCGACTAATAAGCTTATCCAAACCGCGTAGCAAAGACCCTCCCCCAGCCATAACAATACCTCGATCCATAATATCCGAAGCTAGCTCCGGTGGAGTTTTCTCCAAACAGACTTTGATTCCCTCCAGGATCTGCTCAACGGTTTCTTTCAAAGCCTGTTGGATTTCCAAGGATGAAATCTGTAGGGTCTTGGGTAGTCCGCTCACCAAGTCGCGGCCTCGTACCTCGTACTGATCTTCTGGTCCTTCCCAAAGTGCTGACCCAATGTTAATTTTAATGTTCTCGGCTGTACGCTCACCTATGAGCAGATTATAGTTCTTCTTCAGATGTTGAATAATAGCCTCATCCATTTTATCTCCGGCTACTCGTACTGATTTAGCAGTAACAATTCCCCCTAAGGAAATAACTGCTACCTCGGTGGTGCCACCTCCAATATCCACAATCATATTACCAGTGGGCTCATGTACCGGCAGTCCTGCACCAATTGCGGCAGCCATCGGTTCCTCCAATAAATATGCTTCTTTGGCTCCACCTGTTAGAGCTGCCTCTTTAACCGCACGTTCTTCTACCGTGGTACATCCTGTTGGTATGCTTATTACCACCCGTGGTTTAGAAAAAGGATTCTTGTTATCTAGCGCTTTGTTAATAAAATATCTTATCATAGCCTGAGTTACATCAAAATCAGCAATAACTCCATCCTTCATTGGACGAATAGCTACAATATTACCCGGAGTTCGGCCTATCATCTGCTTGGCCTCCTCCCCCACCGCCAAAATTTTACCGGTATTTTTTTGTATAGCAACAACAGAAGGCTCAGTTAGAATAACTCCCTTGCCCTTGAGATGAACCAGAGTATTAGCTGTACCTAAATCTATACCCATATCTTTACCGAAAATCACTGTATCGTATCCTCCTTAAATTCAGGGACTTTCAAGAAATATCCTTGACAGCCCCTTATATCAATCCTTTTTCTTTGAGACTGCAGTAAGTATTTTCACCAATAACTACATGATCTAATACCTCTATCCCCATAATACCGCCCGCTTCAACTAAACGACGAGTAATATCAATATCTTCCCGGCTGGGAGACGGGTCACCACTGGGATGGTTATGTGCCAGTATAATGGAAGCGGCGCTACGTTTAACTGCGGTTTTAAAAACCTCGCGAGGGTGAACAATTGAACTATGGAGCCCTCCCACCGATACGTCTTCTTTGACGATGAGTCCACCTTTTCTATCCAGGTATAGAACCACAAAATGCTCCCGGTCATAGACCCGCATTTCTTGTACTAGCATTTTTTCAACATCCTTTGGGGACTTGATCAAATCTCTGATTTCTACATCCTTACTTATACGCCGACCAATTTCAAGAGCAGCTTTAATACTTGCCGCTTTAGCCGGACCGATCCCCTTTTCCTGTTTAAGTTCTTCTAGGCTGGCTTCCTGCAAACGCCTTAACCCTTTATAGGTATCTAAAAGCCGATTAGCCAGTTCAAGTGCACTGATATCTTTAGTTCCATTGCCCAAGATAATCGCTAGTAGTTCATGATTATTAAGAGCAGTTTCTCCCTCTGCCAGTAGCTTTTCCCTTGGGCGCATATTTAATGGCATGTCTTTGATGAGAGTAGTATATTGCATTATTCAATTTACCCCCAATAAATTAATGCTTTTTTTGGCCAACATTAATTTAAGCCTGTTCAACGGAAGACCCACCACGTTAAAATAGCAACCTTCGATACGAGCAACCAGCAGAGCCCCCCGGCCTTGAATCGCATAAGCGCCTGCCTTGTCCACCCATTCTCCGCTGTCTAAATAACAGTTGATTTCCTCCGGGGATAAGGAGCTAAAAACTACATCAGTAATCTCGCCGTCCATGTCATTAACCTTATCTTCAACATCTATAACACAAATGCCGGTGATCACTTGATGACGCTGACCACTCAGCCGTGATAACATAATAAAAGCCTCATCTCGGTTCTTCGGCTTTCCCATAATCATTCCTTTCCAAACTACTATAGTGTCGGCGGCAATAACAATGCCTCCTTCCAACTGTCCGGAAACTTCCTGGGCCTTATGGAATGCAATGGTTTGCGCCAGTTCTAAAGGTGATACTGGAGCGGATAGATTTTCTTCTATGTTGGCGGGCCAAGTGGTAAAATCGAGCCCTATTTGCTGCAATAAAAGCTGTCTTCGGGGTGACCCGGACGCAAGTATAATTTTCTTCAAGACTTATTCCTCTTATAGTCTCTGGTAAAAAATCCAAGCCAATACAAATCCCAATATAGTGAAAAAATTAATATGAAGCATAAAACCAAAACTAAGTGAAAACACATGAAGATCCATCGTAAATGTGGGTAACCCAACGCTCTGAACGTTGCCCAGCAGACCTAAACCCGGCCACATTTTAAGTATAGCGTCTCCAATCCAGCCGCCAATAATTCCCCCTAAGGCCAGAAGCAACAATAACAATTGCCAGCCTGGATAAGTACGAGTCCTGCTTGCCACTGAACGACCTCCACCATGCATTTTTTCAAGTGTAGCACTAGTATTGGGTAAAAACAAGGTCGATTAAAACAGAGAGCCCTCCTAGCGAGAGCTTTCCTTATAATACTATATTTACCTATTAAAGGACAGGTTAAAACTCAACACTTCTAAATTTACTGACAAATCAACATTTCTTAGCACAATCCCACTAGGCACTTTAAGCACCCGTGGTGAAAAGTTAAGAATCGCCTTTACGCCTGAAGCTATTAGGCGGTCAGTAACTTCTTGGGCAGCGACAGCAGGTACGGTTACAATTCCTACATTAATACCATGTTCCTTAACCCTGGCATCTAATACTCCCAAAGGTTCTATGATCACATCTGTCAGTTTCTCACCCACCTTTTTTTCATCAGCGTCTAAAATTGCACAAAATACAAATCCTCTTTCGCGGAAACCTTCGTACAATGCTAAAGCTGAGCCCAATTTCCCAGCTCCGATCATTATTACATTCCATTTCTGATCTAAGCCTAATATTTTCATCAAATGCCCGAGCAATTCTTCGACCTTATAGCCTACTCCACGAGTGCCGAATTCACCGAAGTAAGCTAAGTCTTTGCGCACCTGAGCCGAACTTACTCCTACCCCATTGGCGATTTCCTCCGATGAAACCGTTTCTACACCCTCATCCCGCAAATGTTTAAGATGTCGGGAGTAAATTGATAATCTCATAACGGTGGCCTCAGGAATTTTATAGACCTTCAAACTCCCAACCCCTTTTTTATTAATAATGTCTATTATCTAATGTTATCGAAGAATATGCAAATAAGATTTGCCATTCAAATAAAAAAACTCTTCCCTGTATAACAGGTAGAGCCGTAAAATTTATATATTCAGTTCAATGACTAAAAAAATAGAATTAAAAAACGGTAACATAATATAGACATCAAAGCTGATGAAGGGATGGTCACAAACCAGGCGATGATAATCTGACGGGCTATAATCCAGCGCACCCCCTTCAACCTTTTAGCAGCTCCTACACCCATGATTGAAGAGGAAACCACATGGGTGGTACTTACTGGAGCCCCCATCAGGCTGGCCCCATATATGACTGCCGCTGAAGTAAAATCAGCCGCAAAACCGTTAATAGGCTCTATGCGGAATATTTTGCCCCCCATGGTTCTGATGATCCTCCACCCTCCGATCGCAGTGCCTGCGGACATAGCTAGCGCACAGGCGATCTTGACCCAGAGGGGTACATGAAAACTACTAATCATTCCAGCGCTTAAGAGGCTCAAGCTTATAATTCCCATTGATTTTTGCGCATCATTAGAGCCATGAGCAAAAGACGCCATACAAGCCGATAATACCTGCAATCTCCTGAACTTGAGGTTGGTTTTCACCGGTGAAGATCCTTTAAACACCCAAAAAAGAACGGTCATAACCATGCTGCCAATCACTAGGCCAATGATGGGAGAGCTAATAAGCCCAGCTAAAATATTTAGAAAACCTTGCCAAAGAACTGCACCTGATCCACTCCTAGCAATAACGGCACCTATTAAGCCACCTATCAGCGCATGGGATGAGCTGCTGGGAATACCAAAATACCAGGTTAAGAGGTTCCAGATTATTGCTCCGAAAAGAGCTGCAATAATGACCAAGGGAACAACATCATGAGGAGCCACGATGTTTTTGCCTATGGTAGACGCTACTGCTGTACCACTCAAGGCCCCCAAAAAATTGAAACTCGCTGCTACTCCAATTGCAGCGCGCGGAGATAAAGCCTTAGTAGAAACCGAGGTGGCAATCGCATTAGCGGTATCGTGGAATCCGTTAATATAGTCAAATACCAATGCCAACAATACAATAGCAATTACCCATCCTAGACTAAACATATTTAACCGCTACTCCCTTAATTACGTTACTGACCTCTTCACAATAATCAAGAGTAGTCTCCAAGTGCTCATATATCTCTTTCCATTTGAGCATATAAATAGCATCGTCCGTTTGCTCAAACAAACGGGCTATTCCTGCCCGGTATAAATTGTCTCCTTCATGTTCATGACCCCGGATTATTTCACAGGATGCAATGATCTTTTCATGATTGACCTTCACATCCCGTAAATTTAATACTGCTTTTTTTATCTCTTTAGAGGCCTCTTCTAGAACATTCACCAGAGCTGGAATATATTTTTCTCTAGGTTGTTCACACTTGTAAATCACCATTTTTTCCATAATCCCTTGAATGTGATCCAATACCTGATTTAGTGACTGGGCCAGCGCCAGAATATCCTCCCGATCGAAAGGAGTAACAAAGGAATGATTAATTTGTTCCATAACATCACCAAATATACGGTCACCCCGATGCTCAACCTCATTAATCCTCTCTAAATTGGCGTTCGGATCACTTCGATCTGCAAAGTATCCCTTTAATATCTGGGTAGCTTCGCTTATGGCCTCGGAAGCCTCTTCAAAATAATGGTAAAAACGATCATCCTGGGGCTTTAACTTAAAACCCAAATCAATACCTCCCTAAATAAATGTTTACATACACCTATAATAATTATATCAAGACTCTTAGTAAGAGATGTTAAGAAACTGTTAATTATGAGGGATGTGAAAAAATGAACTAGTCATTTGCTGTGAATTCTCACCCTATACTTCGTCATTTAAGCTAGCATCCCTGCAGGTTGATAAATATTCGACGTGCTTGATCGAGCACATAGAATGAGCCTGTTACTACCATATAATCATCCTTTTGCATCATTTCCAGTCCCCTGGCTACCGCCCCCGGTATACTTTCCACTTCAACTACTGGTATATCGGGAAAAACTTGCTGCCAACGCGCTTTCACCTCTTTCCAAGCGCTTCCCCTTGGACCCTGGGGTCGTGTCACTACCGCAGACCGGGTATTCCTGCCCAGAGCCTGTATTATGCCATCCCGCTCTTTATCATTTACCAAACCAAGCACTAGCACTTTTTTTCGATCAGGCAAAAGAGTATCCAAAGAATCTGCCAAAGCCTTAGCCCCCTGAGGATTATGGGCGGCATCAGCTATAACCAAGGGATTCTGCTGTATTACTTCCAGCCTACCGGGCATCTTCAGATTAAGCAGTGAACCCCTGATGCTTTGCTCCTCCACCCGATAACCCTTTTCCTTTATAATTTGAAGAGCGGTGAGAGCAGTCGCCAAATTTTGAAGCTGATAATCGCCTCGCAGTGTAAATCTCACCCCTTGCATACTAATTCCTATGCCTTCAATGTTAATTACTTGATCTTGTAGATTAGGATTACCCACACGGCTTACTCTGGTTTGTGAACTCTCAAGTAATTTAGCCCCCATGCTTCTGGCTCGGTTGTTCACGACCCGCCAAGCCTTCTCCTCCATTAGACCAGCTACCACTGGTACACCTGCCTTTATGATACCGGCCTTGTTGGACGCAATCTCTTCCAGGCTGGTACCCAGGTAGGCGGTATGGTCAAAATCCACCCCCGTAATAACTGCCACCAACGGAATTATCACATTAGTGGAGTCATAGCTTCCTCCCATACCGACTTCCAGTACTGCCACGTCTACCCCTTCATCTCGGAAATATTGAAAAGCTACCGCAGTCAAGACTTCAAATTCAGTAGGATGGAGCTTGTCTCTTTCTAGCATCACCCGGATATGTTTTTCTATACCATCCAAAATTGATTGAAACGCCTCTGCACCTATCTCCTGGCCATCAATCGTAAATCTTTCGAAATATGAATGCAGGTGGGGCGAAGAAAATCGCCCCACCCGGTACCCGGCTTTTATTAAAATATCTGCTATGATAAGAGAAGTAGATCCCTTACCATTGGTTCCGGCAACATGCACGCATTTAAGTTCCTGCTGGGGGTTTCCCATTTCTTCTAGTAGACTCTCTATACGCTCCAGCCCCGGCCTACTACCTAAAGTGGTCAATTCTTGCAAACGCTCTTCTACTCTCCTCTTAATATCTGTAAGCGTTGTAATATCCCCTCTTTCCTGAGCATGGCTTCTTCTATTTTACCCTTTTCCTTTTCGATTACATCCGGTGGCGCTTTGGCTAGGAATTTTTCGTTAATCAGCTTGGCCCCAGCTCTATCAATATCCACTCCAGTAATCTTAAGTTCTTTCTCCAGCCGGCCTATTTCCTTATCAACATCAATAACCCCTTCGAGAGGTA
Organism: Syntrophomonas sp.; assembly: GCA_028693695.1. GTDB lineage: Bacteria > Bacillota > Syntrophomonadia > Syntrophomonadales > Syntrophomonadaceae > PHAA01. The sequence goes on along the minus strand of JAQUUV010000011.1, from coordinate 14,387 downwards.
CATAGAGCTCGGCAAAGGAAAGCAGTGCAGAAACTGCCTGGCGTGGCTTCTCTATAAGCTCCAAAACCAACTGTAGTTCGCTAACTTTAGCTAGGTCTTTAATATAGCTTCCGTAATCCTCAAACCACTTCATCCCGTGGCCATCCTTAAACAGCATAATTACTTTAACTGGTGCACTATGACTTAAATTAAACTCCGCTCGAATATTACGTATTGCGCGAATTGCTCCCATTATGGCCTGCATCTGCTCTACAGCTTCCGGTTCCACCAGACTCTGATCCATAATCGGCCAAGACTCCAACATTATAGTTTCATTGTGTCCGGGTAAGTATTGATATATTTCTTCGGTGATAAATGGCATAAAAGGATGAAGTAATTTCAATATCCCCATGAGCACATCTAGTAACACAGTTTGCACCACTGCTTTCTCCCGTCCGTTAGCAGGATGGAAGAGTCGGGGTTTGGCCAGTTCGATATACCAATCGCAAAATTCATCCCAGATAAAATCATACATGCCTCGGGCGGCCTCGCCCAATTCATATCGCTCCAGAAGGTCAGTTATTTCTTTAATTTTCAGGTTTAGACGGGAGATAATCCAGCGATCTGCCAAGGTCAGTTCATCTTTTTCCACCTTAATCGGTTCGAATTCTTCCATATTCATCAGGACAAATCGGGATGCATTCCATACTTTATTAGAGAAATTACGGGTATTCTCCACCTTGTCCCATTGGAAACGCACATCATTTCCAGGCGTAACCCCGGTAATCATAGAGAACCGCAAAGTATCTGCCCCGTATTTTTCAATAACTTCTATAGGATCAATTCCATTGCCTAAAGACTTACTCATCTTACGACCCTGCCCATCAAGAATCAGACCGTGGATGTTCACTTCGTGAAAGGGCACTTTTCCGGTTTGTTCGATACCGGAGAAGATCATTCGAGCCACCCAGAAAAAGATAATATCCCTCCCTGTAACCAGCACGCTGGTGGGATAAAAATGCTGCATGTCCGCGCTGTCATTCGGCCATCCCAGGGTAGAAAAAGGCCACAAAGCACTAGAAAACCAGGTGTCCAATACATCTTCATCCTGCTTAAGTTCACTGGAACTACAGGCGGGACATGATGTGGGATTCTCCCGGCTGCAAATTACTTCCCCGCAGTCCTGGCAGTACCACACCGGGATACGGTGTCCCCACCATAGTTGCCGGGATATGCACCAATCTCGGATGTTTTCCATCCAGTTGGTATAGGTTTTAGTGAAACGTTCAGGAATAAAACGAATTTCTCCATCCACTACCTTTTGTATGGCTGGCTCAGCTAAAGGCTTCATTTTTACGAACCACTGCAGGGAAACCATTGGTTCGATAATCGTATCGCAACGCTGGCAATGTCCCACTGCATGCTGATGTTCCTCAATCTTCACCAGGTAGCCTCCGGCCTCCAAATCCTTCACCACCTGTTGGCGGCATTCCTGTCGTTCAAGACCCGCATAAGCTCCTGCATTTTCATTCATTGAGGCATCTGCGGTCATAACCACGATTTGTTCCAGATTATGGCGCAGTCCCATATCAAAATCGTTAGGGTCATGTGCAGGTGTAACCTTTACCGCTCCTGTGCCAAATTCCCGATCGACATAATGATCCTCAAAGATAGGAATTTTCCGCCCCATCAGCGGGAGCACCACATTTTTGCCTATCAGATGGCTGTACCGTTCATCTCCAGGATGTACTGCCACACCCGTATCACCCAGCATGGTTTCCGGTCTGGTCGTTGCTACTACTAAGAACTCATCAGAATCTTCAATGGGGTATTTGATATGCCAGAGGTGACCATCACTGTCGGCATGCTCTACCTCAATGTCAGAAATAGCGGTCATGCATTTCGGGCACCAGTTGATAATATAGTTCCCCCGGTAGATAAGGCCCTTCTCATACAGGTTTACAAATACCTCCCGTACTGCCTGGGAACAGCCCTCATCCATAGTAAATCTCTCCCGGCTCCAATCGCAGGATGAGCCCAACAAACTAAGTTGTTTGGTAATACGATCGCCATACAATCGCTTCCATTCCCATACCCGTTCCAAAAACTTCTCCCGGCCCAAATCACGCCTCTTCAAACCTTCACTGGCCAGATTCTCCTCTACCCGAGCCTGGGTGGCAATTCCCGCATGATCAGTCCCCGGAACCCACAAGGTGTTATAGCCTTGCATCCTACGCCAGCGAGCCAGTATATCCTGCAGGGTATTATCCAGAGCATGTCCAAGATGTAGCTGCCCAGTTACATTAGGCGGCGGCATTACGATGGAAAAGTGCTTTTTACTAAAGTCATCGCTAGGAGCAAAGTAGTTCTGGCTTTTCCAATACTCATACCACTTGCCCTCTACCTTTTCAGGATCATATACGCTGGCTAAACTTGTTCCGATTGACATCCAATTGACCTCCTCGTTTAAGACCTTGAATTGTATAACCTAGATTTTACTTAATAAATAACGCTTAGCGCAAGTCATAGTTGATCTTTCTTGTCTAAGAAGCCATGCTATGCTAAGCTAATTGGCAGAGTAGAGAAAAATTTACCCATTTATTTTCTTATACATACTACCATACGAGGAGGAAGATATGCATAAATCAAAAATCGGTAGAAATGACCCCTGCCCCTGTGGCAGCGGGAAAAAACATAAAAATTGTTGCCTGGGTTTGGAGGGTATTATAGAAGGTAATGAAAAACCCTTTGACCTCTATAGCCAGTTGATTTCCACTATAAAACTCAAGCTGGACCAGCACTATAGCTCCCAAATAAAAAAAATGAGAAAATCTCTTCAGGATCGATTCCTGCGTTTGTGTACCACCCACTACCTTCCGCAGGAACAAGAGTCTTTTTTCTCTGATTGGCTTTGGTTTGATATGACCGATAGTGAGGGCGAAACATTTAGTAGCGAGTATTTGCGTGAAAACGGAGATTTTATGGAACAACCCCTACGGGAATGCCTACAAGCGTTGAACAACTCTTACCTTTCGATATATGAGCCTGTAGGAATAGAAAGCAACGGCTTGCGGGTAAGGGATTTCATTACTGGTCAGGAAGAACAGATTCTATTAAAAGAAGCCCTGGATATGGAAATCGGTGCAAATCGTCCTTTGCTTCTGGGTCGCCTAGTTGCTCTGCCTCTAGGTAACGTTTTTTCCGGAATGGTACTCATGCTGAAAAATGATGATGGCCAGGGAGAATTTATCAGCAAACATATAAATTATTTACAAAAGCTTCAAGAAGGAGAAGAGCTTTCCGCTCTCCTTAAGTATAATGGTGAAATCCTCTTCGCCCTTTTTGAACATGCCAATCATAAGGCTCTAATGCGCTTGAACGATATTCGCGTCGTACGTCTGGAAAATAATATACCGGATTTAATCGTAGCTTTGGATCATTCGGAAGCCTGCAATTTTGCACATGAAACCGGAGGCATACGCTGGTATGACCTTCGGGATAACTTAGGTAATGCCCGCATTGGGGTCAATAGTGAATATCTAATAAGCTATGCTGATATACTTAATGATGTCCTGCTTATGGAAGGCTTGTTAAAGAAATTAGTTCCTCAAGGTAATTGGAAGATCGTGCATAGTCTCTTCCTGTTCCAACCTCCAACGCCCGAATTTGATCATATCTGGTACAGCGTAGTCAAAGATCAGGAAACAGAACGCTGGCTTCATACTCCGCATCGGGAGTTGGACGACAAAACCCCACTAGACGTAATGGAAGAAGAAAATGGCCGAGAACGTCTCTTCGTTATGCTTGATTCGTTTGCAACCCAAGCATCTGACAATGAGTACAGCACGGATTTGTTAAACTACATGCGTCTCAGAATTAAGTAGGAAGGAGACGGAAGCAAAAAGAACGTTCCCGGATTCAATTAGTATCTGAATCCGGGATTTCTTCTCTGGGGGTTATTATCTCCGCGATAGCCGCAGTCAGCTCGGTTATTCCCTCCCCGGTTTCGGCTGAGAAAAATAGGGGTGTTTCTATCAACCCCAGGGTCTTTTTTATGATGTTTAAATTCTTCTGTCTTCCCCCGCGAGAGACTTTGTCGGCTTTGGTGGCTACCATCAGTATAGGGATATCGCAATGCTGCAGCCAGTTTTTCATTAATATATCATTCTCATTAGGAGTATGCCTAATATCCAATAGTTGGATAACCCCTTGCACTTGAGAACGGTTCTGCAAGTAATTCTCAATCATCTTGCCCCATTTTTCCCGTTCCGACTTAGAAACCTTGGCAAAACCATAGCCGGGCAAATCTACCAAATACCACTCTTCATTGATGAGATAATAGTTAATGGTACGTGTCTTGCCCGGTGTAGAACTGGATTTGGCCAGTTTTTTACGATTTACCAACTTGTTAATTAAAGAAGACTTTCCAACGTTGGAACGTCCCACTAAGGCAATTTCAGGAAGATCTCCCTCCGGTAATTGCCCGATATCAACAAATGTACCGCTGTATTCCGCCCGTTTAATCTGCAAGCTCATTAAGCATGCCCCGGTTTTTCCAGAGCGGCAGCAAGCACTTCATCCATGTGACTGACTAGGATAAATTCCATTTTCCGCTTTACGTTGGCTGGGACTTCATCTAAATCCTTCTTGTTTTCCATAGGCAGTATGATGGTATCAATACCTGCCCGGTGTGCCGCTAAGGCCTTCTCTTTGAAACCGCCGATAGGCAAAACATTGCCCCGCAGGGTTATCTCACCGGTCATGGCGACATCGTTACGTACCGGCCTCCCCGACATGGCTGAAGCCAAAGAGGTAGCCATAGTAATCCCTGCCGATGGCCCATCCTTAGGTATGGCTCCCTCTGGAACATGGATGTGTATATCATATCCTTCCAAGGTTTCAGGGCTGATTCCTAGTTCCTCAGCTTTTGACCTGACATAGGTCAAGCCGGCCTGCGCTGATTCCTTCATTACATCCCCCAGTTTACCAGTAAGAGTCAATCTACCTTTACCTTTAATGAGCGCTACCTCAATGGAGAGAATATCCCCTCCACTTTCCGTCCAAGCCAGACCAGTAGTTACTCCTATCTGGCTTTCCTTTTCCGCAGTACCGAAACGGAACTTTTCTGCCCCCAGGTATTTATTTATACTGCTGACCGTTATATTCACCGAGGTATTCTTATCCTTTACTACCTGGCGGGCGACCTTTCTACATATAGAAGCGATCTGGCGCTCCATACTTCTAACCCCGGCTTCCCGTGTATATTCTCTGATAATCTTGCGTAGGGCCTTCTCGGAAAAAGTAATGTTGCTATCCTTAAGCCCGTGTTCTTTTACCTGTTTCGGCACTAAATATCCTAAAGCAATGTGCAGCTTATCTTCTTCCGTGTAACCTGATATTTCGATTACTTCCATCCTGTCCAGCAGCGGACGGGGGATGTTATGAATGGAATTAGCTGTTGTAATGAACATTACCTTCGAGAGATCAAAAGGTATCTCCAAGTAATGATCGCTGAAAGTGTTATTCTGCTCAGGATCCAGTACTTCCAAGAGTGCGGATGCTGGATCGCCCCTGAAATCCGTAGTCATTTTATCAATCTCATCCAGCAGAAATACAGGATTCCTCGAACCAGCCTGCTTCATAGAATTAAGAACCCGTCCCGGCATCGAGCCTACATAAGTTCTTCTATGACCCCTTATTTCAGCCTCATCTCTAACCCCACCCAGCGACATACGCACAAATTTTCGCCCTAGTGAACGGGCCACTGATTTTCCAAGTGAGGTTTTACCTACCCCGGGAGGCCCGACCAGGCAGAGAATGGGGCCCTTCATCTTCTTAGCAAGCTTTCTTATAGCCAAGTATTCTAAGATTCGTTCCTTGGGTTTTTCCAGGCCATAATGATCTTCATCCAATATCTTTTCTGCCAGATCCAAATCCAATCGATCCCGAGTTTCTGTTGACCAGGGCAAAGATAAGGCCCAATCCAGATAGTTTCTAACGACCACGGCTTCAGCAACCGCAGACGGCATTTTTTCTAATCTTTCCAGTTCCTTGTTAATCTTTTCCAAAGCCTCTTTGGGAAGATTGGCTTTTTGAATACGTTCCCGCAACTCTTCTACTTCCGCGGATCTTTCGTCTTTCTCGCCCAATTCCTTTTGAATGGCCTTCATTTGCTCACGCAGATAATATTCTTTCTGAGTCTTTTCCATCTGCTTGCGTACTCGGATATTGATTTTTCTTTCCAGTTCGAGAACTTCCATCTCTTTGGCCAATATCTCGCATACATAGGTTAGCCGTTGGTTAACATCCCGGGCTTCCAGAACCTTTTGTTTTTCCGGTATGCGCAGGTTTAAATGGGAAGCAATAACATCCGCCAACCTCCCCGGTTCCTCTATCGCTACCACGGAAACCACGGTTTCTGGCGGGATTTTCTTGCTCATCCGCACATACTGTTCGAACTGGTAAACCACCGTACGCATCAAAGCTTCAATCTCCGCATTCTTTAGCGGCGCTTCGCTTTTGTATTCTTCAATACCTACCTTCATATAGGCGTCGTGGGAGATATACTTTTTTATACTGGCGCGGTAGAGTCCTTCTACCAAAACCCGCATGGTACCTCCCGGCATTTTAAGTACCTGCCTAATCTCCGCAACAGTCCCTACCTCATAAATATCTTCTTCGTCGGGCTCATCGGTCTGAGCTTCCTTCTGAGTGGCCAGAAAAATCTCCTTAGAGCCGAGCATGGCCTCTTCTATGGCACTAATGGACTTTTTACGTCCTACATCCAGATGAATAATAGTATAGGGAAAAACCAGCACACCTCTAAGGGGCAATATAGGAATTTCGCGATAATTCAATTCTTTTTCCTGTGACAAAAAAACACCTCCCAAGCAAGTTCATTCTACTATATGGCTCAATACTGCGCAAGAACAGTGAATTATTCCCTTATTAAAGCAAATTGTAGCACTTCGTCAAGGTCACGTACAGGGGCTACTTCAATATCACTAAAACTCTCAAAAATAGAAAGCCAGTTTTCTTGTGGAATCAATACCTTCTTTATCCCGGCACTCCGGGCCGCTTCCACTTTGCTCATAACACCGCCCACGGGTTTTACATGTCCGTGAACTGAGACTTCTCCCGTCATGGCTATTAGATTATTAACTTTGATGTTATTTAAAGCTGAATATATGGCGGTAGCCATGGATACACCTGCAGATGGACCATCCACCGGAGTTCCGCCTGGAAAATTAATATGAATATCAAAATCCTGTATTTTAACCCCAAAGTTAGCTTTGAGAACAGTCATCACATTTTCCACTGCCCCTCGGGCCATGCTTTTGCGACGTGAAGTCCTGCCGCCACTACTAATCTCCTCTTCTTCTATCACTCCGGTAACTGTCCAGGAGCCTCGGCCTTCATCTACAGAGATTACTGATGCTTCTACCTCAAGTAAGGTCCCGACATTGGCCCCATAAACTGCCAGGCCATTAACCAATCCTACTTGAGGTGTATCTTGAGCTTTAGGTTCTGGTCGGGGCGAAAAGCGACCATTATTGAGAACTTTTTGTACTACCTCTGGGCTAATCGCCGATATATTTTCTACTTGGGCGACTCCCGCAGCCAGTTGCACTATATTAACAGCTTCCCGACCATTGCCGGCATGGCGAGTAATTTCCTGCAGGGCTTCTTCTTCTAGAACAAGCAGTATTTTCTGAGCCGCATTCTGGGTTATAGCCTTGATCGACTTATGATCCAGGGGTTTAAAAAAAATCTCCATACATCTTGACCTCAAGGCCGGGGGAAGTTCGTTAGGCATTCTGGTAGTTGCCCCTACTAAGCGAAAATCTGCAGGTAGACCGTTTTGAAAAATATCATGGATATGGTCGGGAATATTCTTGTCACTTTCTGTATAGTAAGCACTATCCAGCATAACCTTCCGATCTTCCAGCACCTTGAGTAGCTTATTCAATTGCATAGGATGTAGTTCTCCTATTTCATCAATAAATAGTATACCTCCATGAGCTCGGGTACAGGCACCAGGTTTGGGCTGAGGTATTCCAGCTGCGCCCATGGAACCAGCACCCTGGTAAATGGGATCATGAACAGAACCTATTAGTGGGTCAGCTATATTGCGCTCATCGAAGCGACATATCGTCGCATCTACTTCTACGAATTTAGCATTCTCTTTGAAAGGGGACGCCAGATTAGCACAGGCTTCCTTAAGTACCAGTCGAGCAGCGGCAGTTTTTCCTACCCCCGGTGGTCCATAAACAATTACATGCTGCGGGTTAGGACCGCATAGAGCCGATCTCAGGATAGCGATGCCTTCCTCCTGTCCTATAATGTCGCTGAAGGTGCTGGGACGGCTCAGGCTGGAAAGTGGTTCGCTTAATTTCACGTTGCGTAGTTGACGCAACTTCATGTTTTCCTTCTCAGATACCTTGGTCAAAACCGTTTTTCTACTCTGCTGGCTCTTTAGTAGATTCCAGAAGTACATCCCTATTACGATACCAAATAGCAACTGAATAAGATATAAAATTCCCCCATATTGCATAAAAAAATCATTCATTAATTTTGTTCCTTTCCCGATCTGATCACATTTATTATTCCCGTCGGGAAAAATTTGAATGAAGGAATTAAGCAGAAAAAAAGGTAGCTCACGCTACCTTTTCCCATATTATTGATGTGTTTAACTTATACTAATTTACCCTGCGCTTAGCATCTACCGTAACCAGCAAAGGTTTTTCCTTTTTGCTGATAACATCCTTGGTAATTAATACCTTGGTTATGTCTATACGCGAAGGGACTTCATACATTACCTCCAGCATAACGTCTTCAATTATGGCGCGCAGACCTCGAGCACCAGTATTGCGGTGCAAAGCCTCTTCCGCTATTGCCTGCAATGAATCCGGCATGAACTCCAGATCCACCCCATCCAGTTCAAATAGCTTCTTATACTGCCGGGTAAGTGCATTCTTAGGTTCAGTTAAGATCTTCACCAGGGAATCTTTATCTAATGCCTCCAAGGTGACAATAATGGGTACACGCCCTACAAATTCGGGAATCAAACCATACCGAAGCAAATCCTGAGGCAGAATCATATTCAGTATTTCTCCAATTTTCTTTTCTTCCCGGCTCTTAATGTCTGCCCCAAAGCCCATCACTTTTTCGCCAACTCGGTTTTGGATAATCTTATCAATGCCTTCAAAGGCTCCCCCGCATATGAACAATATGTTACTCGTATCTATTTGTATAAACTCTTGATGGGGATGTTTCCTGCCTCCCTGTGGAGGAACGCTGGCTACGGTGCCTTCAAGAATCTTTAGCAGAGCCTGCTGCACACCTTCGCCTGAAACGTCACGAGTTATGCTGGGGTTATCCGTCTTACGGGCAATCTTATCAATTTCATCGATATAAACAATACCCTTTTCCGCTTTTTCAATGTCATAATCGGCAGCTTGGATAAGTTTAAGCAGGATATTCTCAACGTCTTCTCCCACATATCCAGCTTCCGTCAACGAAGTAGCATCAGCAATTGCAAAGGGAACATTCAAAATGCGTGCCAAAGTCTGGGCCAGCAAAGTCTTACCGCTTCCCGTTGGTCCAAGCATCATTATATTGCTTTTTTGCAGTTCTACATCATCCAGCTTCATAACCAAATTAATACGCTTATAATGATTATAAACAGCAACTGCTAAGGATTTTTTAGCTATATCCTGTCCGATAACATACTCATCTAATATTTCCCTTATCTCTTGGGGCTTAGGTATATCCCCAATTTCAAAACCAATATCATCGGCCAGTTCTTCTTCAATAATCTCATTGCACAGCTCAATACATTCATCGCAAATATATACCCCTGGTCCGGCTACCAGTTTTTTAACCTGATCCTGGGTTTTTCCGCAAAATGAACACTTCAGTTGACCTTTTTCGTCCCCATATTTTTGCATTCTTTCACCTCTCTTTTCGGAAGGTTATTTCTTGATCGGAGCCTTAGTCTGGATTAGCACTTCATCTATAATACCATATTCTTTGGATTCTAGGGCAGACATAAAATAATCTCGCTCGGTATCTTTCTTGATTTTCTCAATAGTCTGACCAGTTCTTTCGGCCAAAATACGGTTCAGGCTTTCCTTCATCTGAAGTATCCTTTTGGCGTGAATCTCAATGTCAGTGGCTTGCCCCTGGGTTCCCCCCGATGGCTGATGAATCATTATTTCGGCATTGGGAAGAGCATAACGCTTACCTTTTTCGCCGGCATTTAGCAAAAATGCTCCCATACTAGCCGCCATACCCACGCATATCGTTGATACATTCGGCTTGATATACTGCATGGTATCATAAACAGCCATACCAGAAGTTATAGATCCACCCGGGCTGTTAATGTATAGGTTAATGTCTTTGTCAGGATTATCCGCTTCCAGGAACAAAAGCTGTGCAATAATCAAATTAGCAACATTATCATCAATAGCACTTCCCAGAAAAATGATGCGGTCCTTCAACAGGCGGGAATAAATATCATAAGATCTTTCACCGCGGTTGGTTTGTTCTACTACCATAGGCACAAGGTATGACACTGGAACTCCCTCCTCATCTTAAAGTATTCAAGGTCTATTCTATATAGTATTCAATTTAGTCTTCAAGTTCTCCCTTTTGGTCAGTATCCTGCAACGCCGCTTCTTTTTCGGTTATTACCGCATTATCCACTAGGTATTGAATGGCTTTATCGACCTTCATGTTAAACTTTACCTTATCCATAACACCCTCTAAATTCTGCTTGGCCTGGTCGATATCCACGCCCATTTGTACGGCTATTTCTTCGATTTGTTTATCTACTTCTTCATCTGTAAGTTCAAACCCTTTTTCTTCAACAATTTTTTCCAACATAAAATTAGTTTTAGCATTCCGTTCAGCTTCAGGCAACATATCCTGCCTAAATTCATTCAGGTTACTATTGGTCATCTGAAAATACTGCTCTATGCTAATGCCCTGGCTGCTAATCCGCTGTTCAAACTGGCTAAGAATTGTTTGAAATTGCATATCTACAACGGCCGGTGCTATTTCAATGCTGCATTGCTCGACGGCCCGTGCCAGAACTTCCTTCTTCGTAACCCCATTCTGGCGATACTCGTTAGCTTTGACCAGGTTTTCTTTTACATCGTTGCGTAATTCCTCGACGGTCTCAAAATCGCTTACTTCCTGCGCAAATTCATCATCTAGGGGCCTAAGCTCCTTATGCTCGATTTTGTTTACGGTAGTCTGGAAAACCGCATCCTTGCCAGCAAGATCTTCGGCATGGTAAGCCTCCGGGAATACAACCTTAACGTCTTTAGACTCTCCCGCTTTCAATCCTATTAATTGCTCTTCATAACCAGGAATAAAGGTATTGGAGCCAAGTTCCAGCTGGTAGTTTTCACCAGTTCCCCCTTCAAAAGGAACTCCATCAATACAACCGACAAAATCAATTGTAACTGTATCACCTAATTCCGACGGAGCTTCGGTCTTATCTACCAGTTGAGCATATCGTGAACGCATCTCTTCCATCCTGCGGTCCACATCTGCTTCGCTGATCTTCTGCATGGGTACGCTTACTTCTAATCCTTCCAGTTGACCCAGAATAACTTCGGGTTTCACGGCCACCTTTACCTTGAATTTCAAAACCTCACCTGATTTTATCTCACCAATATCAAATTCAGGTTGGGCAATCGGGTCTATTCTCAACTCGTCCAGGGCCTGTTCATAAGCGCCGGGGACTACGAACTCCAGTGCATCTTCGTATAGTATCTCCTTGCCAAAATGCGCCTCTAAAAATTCCCTGGGTATTTTACCCTTGCGAAAACCGGGTATGCTAACCTCTTTCACTACTTTTCGATAGGCTTTCTCCAGACCTTCCTCCAGGGTTTCTACGTCCACCTCAATTTCCAGGTAGGCTTCACTATTCTCTATCTTCTCTAACTTGGCACCCATTTATGCTCCTCCTTATTAATAAAAATTCTAATAATTTCCTGGCTATACTAGCAATAATAAATCCCAACATAGCCTACAGCCTTGTATCTACAGGGTAACACTAAAAATATAACACCCCGGGC
>JAQUUV010000011.1:0-2219 GCA_028693695.1 Syntrophomonas sp. | reverse complement strand
CCGAGGCATGGACTTCTATGGAGCGGAAGACGAGATTCGAACTCGCGACCCTCGCCTTGGCAAGGCGATGCTCTACCACTGAGCCACTTCCGCAATCTTCTCCTACTATAAAAGAATAAATAATATTACCCCGTGAAGTCAAGTAATTAGCCACATAAATTTCATATTTTTATAATGCCTATAATTATTTAGGGCCAACGAGCTCCACCGGGCTGTTTAAACTATTCAGGGTCTCCCTATCCAACACCCCCGATGGGCGCAGTTTCTGAGCATTTTGAAATTGAGTCAGGGCCGCATTAAAATCATTCTCCGTAACTTTTGTTCCTGAAAGGTAACCCAGTTTAACCAGTTGATTTAAAGCCATCTGCAAGTCTTCCTCGGTGAGAAGTTGTATGACAGCCGGCAGTCCATCACCATTATCGGCACCGTAATTCTTAATCCCGCTCTGGTTCAAATTAACTCCCTGGGTCCCTCCCGAACTGCTCGCAGATGTTTTATTGGCTACACCTTTGGCGCCTCCACCCTCGCTCGCGCTCTTCTGCTCTGCCTCAGTCAGCTGGTCGACATTTTCCAGGGGTTTATTAATCGCTGGATCAATCGTCACCTGTGGTTGCTCCAGTCCGACATTTTTAGAGGAAACACATCCCCCCACCATTATTAGCAAATAGGCAAAAAGAAGAATACCCCATATTTTTTTAAGCATTACCTCACCCCCATTAAGTTAATCATAGTCATTTTCCAATCTTCTTAAACTTCTAACAGGGACTGTCAAGAAATAACCCAGTCATTCATTATTGCCGTTGATGGCTCAGCTTAATGACCTTATTTTCATTATAAACCATAAGCCTCCATTTTATATTTAAAAGTAACCTTTTGGCAGATTAAAAATAGAATACTATCAAACAACCAAAAACGAAGGGTAGGAGTATATATGCTTTCCGCAAGCAGATTGATTAGAATAACTCCCAACTTAATGCATGGTCCTGATGTGCTGGAAGTTCAGGAAAAACTGGCCAGTCTCGGCTATAACCCGGGAGCTCTGGACGGGGTATATACAGAAGTTACCCACCAAGCCCTACGACGATTCCAAGAGTTCCGAGGCTTGAAAATCGATGGTTTAGTAGGGCCGGACACCTGGAAGGAACTTAACCAGAACCACCCTTCTTTCCTTCCCGGCAAAAAAATACGTTCTTCTGCCCAATCAGGCAGCCCCAAAATTCATGTTCATGTGGATACTCGCATCCTAACCTTTACCTCAAACGGCAATATCACAACTTATCCCGTAGCAGTTGGTAAGCCATCCACCCCCTCACCGGTAGGTGAATGGACAATTGTTTACAAGTCAGTAAACCCAGGCGGGCCATTCGGAGCCAGATGGATGAGATTAAGCGTGCCCTGGGGAAGCTATGGAATCCATGGAACCAACAATCCCAACTCCATTGGTAAAGCAGTTAGCCACGGATGTATAAGACTATATAACGAAAATGTGATTGCACTCTATGACCTGGTATGGGTCGGAACCCCGGTTAGTATCACTGGCACGGTTAGAAAAATTCGCAACCTAAGAAAAGGGTTCCACGGAGAGGATGTGAGGGAGGTTCAGCAGATGCTCTTTGATTTGGGCTACTATCCCTATGCCATTGATGGATATTATGGGAATAAGACCCGCCTGGCGGTTATACGTTTCCAAAGGGCTAATGGATTAACCCCGGACGGAATCGCCGGGAAAAAGACTCTTAAAGCTTTACAGATAGCTCATGACCTATCAACAGACGACACTGATCCGTAAAAACTAGGTTTTCAAATTGACATCTTCCGGCTATAAGTGTTATTATTGATGAGTTCGGGGCGTGGCGCAGCTTGGTAGCGCGTCTGGTTTGGGACCAGAAAGTCGCAGGTTCGAATCCTGTCGCCCCGACCATTTTTCTCAAAGTAAATGTCATCTCACACTTATCTGCCAGTTCCTTGTTTTCCCTTCTAAGTTTCTCAGTATCTTTCCGCTCAATAATCCATTGATTGTTTTCTAAAAACACCACGTTTCCCTCTCGATCTGCATTGGGAATATCGCTGCACCTAATTGTATTCATATCACCTTCAATTTCCACAACTTCGTATTTTACTTCAAGCCTGAAATTTTGGAATTAGAATTTGAAATAAATAAAGTTGCTCTGAACGGTTTGGGTGAAGATTATCAACATAAATATGAAGGTGGTATAGAC
>JAQUUV010000174.1 GCA_028693695.1 Syntrophomonas sp. | reverse complement strand
ACTTATATGCTAGAAGTATTTTCAACTATTTTTATTTTTTTCTTTGGGACTGAGGCCCATTTCCTGCCCTACTTCAAACTTAAGTTTCTCAAGCATAACGGCCTGTTGCATGATTTCCTCATCCTTGGGTCTATTTTGAGAACTCGGGGTGGGCTGCTTCTTCAATCCATCATCTCCTTTGCAATTTAATAAACGGAACTACTTCCAATTTTTTACCAGACTTGGTCAAACTAAAAAATACTGCAGTTTATAAGCTACAGTATTATAATGAGCATTTTTTTAATTTTTATTTTACTTATTTAGTTTCGGGCTATCCCGGCAGATTTTTTAAATTTCTGCGCAATATAATAATCGATAGCTTTTTGTTTGCTTGCTTCCAACTTAAATTCTATAGCGGCTTCCGAGGCCCACGCTATAATTTTCTGGTCGCGCAGCAGGTTGGCTACCTTCAGTTCATTAAGACCGTGCTGCTTGACTCCCCAGAAGTCTCCTGGCCCTCTAATCAAAAGATCCTCATTAGCCAGTTCAAAGCCGTTGCTTGTTTTCTCCATAGCCTGTAGACGCCTAGTAGCCTCATCCGTTTTGGGCTCTCCTATCAAAAAGCAATAAGACTGGGCAGACCCTCGCCCCACTCTGCCCCTCAACTGATGCAATTGAGATAGACCAAAACGCTCAGCGTGTTCAATGAGCATCACTGAGGCATTTTTTACATCCACCCCCACTTCCACAATGGTGGTGGCTACCAGGATATCTATCTGCCCCGTTTTGAAGGTTGTCATTATAAATTCCTTCTCACTGGCTTTCATCCGGCCATGCAACAAACCTACTTTCAGGTCAGGATATATACCTGTTTTCAATTCTTCATAAAGCGTAACCGCTGCCTGTAAATCCTGTTTTTCGGAATCCTCCACCAGCGGACATACTACATAAGCCTGAAGGCCTTTTTCTATTTCAGTACGGATAAAGCGGTACGCCTGGTGGCGGGACGACCTAGGTATGTATTTGGTTTTAACCATCCTGCGTCCGGGTGGAAGCTCATCGATGACGGATACATTTAAGTCCCCATATAAGGTAAGGGCTAGCGTACGTGGTATGGGAGTGGCTGTCATTACTAGTACGTCAGGCGTTTCTCCTTTGTTGCTAAGTTTTGCCCGCTGTTTAACCCCAAAACGATGTTGCTCGTCAATTACAACCAACCCAAGTTTTTTGAACCGGACTTCATCCTGGATAAGAGCGTGCGTACCCACTAAAATATCTATCTCCCCGCTGGCAGCAGATTCCAGAATCATTCTGCGTTCACCCGCAGCTGTCCCACCAGTTAAACGAGCTACTACTGTAGAAGTTGGGGCAAAAAACCTATTTATGGAATAAAAATGCTGTTCGGCCAATATCTCTGTAGGAGCCATTATCGCTGCCTGGTATCCACTGGCAACTGCCTGGCCCATAGCCAAAGCTGCCACCACCGTTTTACCAGAACCTACATCTCCTTGCAATAAACGGTTCATGGTTGCAGGTGCCTCCATGTCGCCAAGTATTTTATTTACAACCTGCTGTTGAGCTGCGGTAAGAGTAAATGGAAGACCATTCGTGACCCGTGCCACTAGATCGGTTTGAGGCCGGTGGACAATGGCTCCCTGGCTGGTTTTTATATTTGTTTTTTCTATCATAAGACTCAGTTTGAATAGAAGCAACTCCTCAAAAGACAACCTTCTCCGAGCCTGCAGAAACGCTTCCCCGCTGGCCGGAAAATGTATATTCTGCAGGGCCAATTGTATATCACAAAGATTATAGCGACTCTTCATTCCTTCATCCAATATTTCTGGATAAGATGGAAGGTAATTGTTTAGAGCATAGACCATTATTTTACGCATGGTTTTCTGGTTTAAGCCTCCGGTGAGGTGGTAGATTGGCACTACCGAAAAGTCTTGTTCTTCTCCGTCCATTACTTCGTACTCGGTAACACTTATTTCATTAACGCCATAAACGCTCTTCACTTTCCCGCTCAAAAAGATTTCCTGTCCACTTTTCAGCTGGCGGGATAGGTAGGGCTGATTAAACCAGACCGCCGTTATCATTCCTGAATCGTCTTCAATTATGGCTTTAAATATCTGAAAACCCCGTCTGGTTCGGTTAGTGCTAATATTCACAACTCTGCCGCGAATACTGGCAACTGCCCCATCAGACAGGGTAGCAATTTTCTCCACCTTATTACGATTGAAATAGGCGCGGGGCACATTCCACAGCAAATCAAAGACGGTTTCTATCTCCAATTTTCGTAGCAGTTTGCTGCGCTGGGGCCCCACGCCCTTCACAAATTGTATTTCTTCAAAAATTCTGTCCATTTATTCTTCCTTCTTAGGGATTATTACTAGATACATCCATCAATTATTTGATGGTCTTGGTTAAGGCCTAGCTCCGTGAGTAAAGCGATTATTCCACCGACAGCAGGTAGCTGTAATGGGGTTGCCCACCATAGTGCATTTCCACTTCACTATCAGGATATTTACCCATTATTTTTCCCTTTAGCTGCATAGCTTGGTTCTCATTTATATCAGCACCATAAATCAGGGTTATGAGTTCACTGTTTTCCGCCTGTATTTTTTCCATCAATACTAAAACCACTGCCTCAACAGACGTGCCTTTCAAACTTATCTTGCCATTAATAATACCTATGGTATCGCCTTCTTTTATATCCAAGCCATTTACCGCCGAGTCCCGAACCGCATAAGTCACTTCTGCGTAACGAACATTCTGCATTTCCTGGTTCATAGCAGTTACTACTTCTGCCAGATCACCTGCTGAATTGTAAGCGATAAGGGCGCTTATGGATTGCATAACCGACCGTGTCGGGACTATTTCCACCTGTTTTTCAGACAAATGCTTGACCTGCTCAGCTGCCATAATCACATTGCCGTTATTAGGCAGGATTATTATCTGATCGGCATCTATTTCATTGCAGGCATTAAATAAATCCTCGGTGCTGGGATTCATGGTTTGACCGCCTTCTACCACCTCATCGACACCTAGATTCTTTAATATTTTTATAATACCGTCCCCAACGCCAACCGCCACCAGTCCAATCTTGTTAAGTTTCGGGATCTTTTCCTCTTCCCAGTTGTTGCGTTGTTCATGTACCTCTTCCAACATATTGTTAATTTTAATATCGCTTAAACTGCCAAATTGCAGACAGGTCTCCAGCACCTTACCAGGATGATTGGAATGGATATGAACCTTTATTAAATCTTCGTCGCCTACCACTAGCATGGAATCGCCCAGCGGGCTTAGGTGATCCTTGATGTTACCGACATCCAGATTCCCACCTTTAATCAGAACCTCCGTACAATAGTTGTAAGCCAACTCGATAGGTGCCTTATCAACTATGCCGCCCTCAAGAGCGGATATTTTTTCTTTATAAACATCTAGAATTATGTCTTTTTCATGGGCCAGTCCATCAACCAACCCTTCCAGGAAATATATTAAACCCCGGCCTCCAGCATCAACCACCCCGGCCTCCTTGAGGATGGGCAGCATGGTGGGAGTTCTTTCCAACGTCCTGTATCCTACCTGTATTCCGGTCAGCAATGATGCCAAGATGTCATTGTCTTCCTTAGCCTCTTTTTCACAAGCCCCGGCTATCTCACGGATAACTGTTAATATCGTACCTTCTACTGGCTTCATGACTGCCTTGTAGGCAGTATCAGAACCAGCTCGAAGAGCCTGGGCCATGTCCACTGCGCTAGCCTCTCCTTTGCCTTCTAATACCTTGGCTATACCGCGAAAGATTTGCGACATTATTACCCCGGAATTACCTCTAGCTCCCATTAGAGAACCCATGGAAATAGCCTTAGCAACCTTGCCCAGTGGTTCCTGCTGGTGTTTTTCACCTTCCTTTACTGCCGCCAGCAAAGTCAAATACATATTGGTTCCGGTATCTCCATCAGGCACCGGAAACACATTCAGTAAATCGACTTGTTCGCGATTATGTTCTAATCTTATACACCCTGCTTTTACGCTTCTTATCAAATCATTTCCATTTATACTAAGCAAACTCAAGCACTTTATCCTCCCAACTATATATCTTTCAGCACTTTAACTCCCTTGACATTTACATTGACGCTAGCTACAGGCAGCTCGGCATTGTTTTCTAAAACATAGGTAACCTTCTGCATAACATTAAAAGCTACTTCCGATATTCTTATCCCATAACCAACAATAACATATACGTCAATAACCAGGCCGTTCTCTGTGCTGCTTACCTCGACTCCTTTGCGTATAGATTCTATACCCAGAATATTGCTTATCTCACTCTGGATATTATGGGGTACCATGCCCACCAATCCATAACAATCCAAGGTAGCCAGACCGGCTAAGGTTTCGACCAGTTCTCGGGTTACCATAATATCTCCTAGGTCATTGCTTCTAATTTTGTACATCCAATTCCCTCCTATCTAACATAATCATAATTCGACAAGACATTATTTATTCCTTTTTCTTGCCCTTTCCATTTGTTTTTGTTAAAATGTCTAAGTGCAACTGTTATAGAGAGGGGGCAAAAAAAGTGGCAAATTGTGAAATTTGCGGAAAAGGCGTAACTTTTGGCAAAAAGTACAGCCATTCCCATATAAGAACCAACCGGCAATGGAAGCCCAATGTCCAACGGGTTAGAGTAATAGTAGAAAAGACACCCACCAAATTATACGTATGTACACGTTGCTTGCGTTCAGGCAAAGTACAAAGAGCTTTATAA
>JAQUUV010000173.1 GCA_028693695.1 Syntrophomonas sp. | reverse complement strand
GTAGAGGGTTATTTACTGCCAGTTCCAGGCGGAATGGGTCCTCTGCTAATTGCCCACTTGATGAGAAACCTATCCCAGGCGGCTCGTAAGGGATAGAAGAGGTTGGAATTGTGAAAGATTATATAACTGTGGGAATGCTCAACGCCTATATTAGCCGTTTGCTGGATCAGGATGAGATATTGCAGAATATTTGGCTGAAGGGTGAAATATCTGGATTCAGGTTGTACCAGCAATCCGGGCATATTTACTTTACCCTGAAAGATGAGGATGCAGCGGTAAGCTGTGTTATGTTCAAAGGCAAAGGGCAAAACCTCAAGTTTAAACCAGAGGATGGCATGGAAGTGCTGCTCAGAGGTAATGTTTCGGTTTTTACTCGACAGGGTAAATATCAGGTGTATGTGGAAGAGATGCAGCCTTACGGGAAGGGCGGACTGTTCCTGCAGCTGGAACAATTGAAGGCTAGGCTGGCTGCTGAAGGTTATTTTGCGCTGGAAAGGAAAAAGGAGATACCCCGGATGGTCAGTCGGGTGGGGGTAGTAAGCTCTCAGGACGGGGCTGCTCTTCGGGATATATTAAAGGTTCTCAAACAACGTCATGCCGGGGTAGAGGTAGTGATTGCTCATAGTTCTGTACAGGGATCAGAAGCCCCTCGGGAGCTTGCCCAAGGGGTTAGGCTCCTCAATGAATATGGCGAGCTAGATCTTATTATTGTGGGGCGTGGAGGAGGTTCCCTGGAAGACCTAATGGCCTTTAACAGTGAGGAGCTGGTTTATGCTATTTATGAATCTCGAATACCAGTTATTTCAGGGGTTGGACATGAGGTGGATTTCAGTCTCTGTGACCTGGCAGCGGACGTAAGGGCCGCTACACCTACGCAGGCCGCTCAGTACGCGGTACCAGATTATGGCATTATACAAAAGGATTTCGAAAACCTCACCAACAGATTAGCTCGTTTTATGAACCGCACCCTTTCCAATCGCGAGGAAAGGCTGGATAGAATCATGATGAAGAAGGTGTGGAAAGAACCGCGCCTCCTGTTGCAAAAGAAGGAAGAACTTTTGCACGAGAAAGAGAAGAGACTAAAGAAAGCAATAGAAGAAAATTTAAAGGAAAAAGGTCATCAACTAGCCCTAGCCGCAGCAGGCCTGGATAATCTTAGCCCGTTAAAGGTAATGACCAGGGGTTATGCAATCCTAAGCAAGGGTGAACGGTTGGTTAAAGATATACATGATGTAGAAATCGGGGAAGAACTGCAGGCGACAGTTGCCAATGGGCAGTTACAAGTGGTGATAACGGGTAAGGGGAAGGTAAAGAGATGGAAAATGTAAATTTTGACAGTGCTTTGGAAAAACTGGAGGACATAGTCGAGCAGTTAGAGTCCGGTCAATTAAGCCTGGAGGAAGCTTTGATAGTTTTTGAAGAAGGGGTAAAACTATCCCTGTACTGCCAGAAGGAACTGAAAAAAACCGACGGCAAGGTTAGCCGTTTGTTAAAAAAACTAAATGGAGAACTGGAACTGCTTGAATTTGAAGCTTAAGTACCCAGGAAAGGAATTAAGAGATGAGCTTTAACATGGACTTTTTTACGCAGGAACTAAGGCAGCGAAAACAATACATTGACAACTGTTTGGAGAAGTATTTAGGAGATGAGTCTTTAAATCCGCCTATCCTTCATCAGGCGATGCATTATGCAGTACTAAACGGGGGGAAAAGGTTAAGGCCCATCATGGTTTTGGAAGGAGCCAGAATTGCAGGAGGAAAAGCTGAGAGCGTTATACCTACAGCCTGTGCTTTAGAAATGATACATTCCTATTCATTGGTTCATGATGACCTTCCAGCCATGGATGATGACGATTTGCGCCGCGGTAAACCTACTTGCCACAAGGTATTCGGGGAAGCTAATGCTATCCTTACCGGAGATGCCCTCCTAACCGGGGCTTTTGAGTTGATGGCAGGAAATGCCGATATTGATGAAATTAAACTAAAAGATGTAGTCCGGGTAATCCGCGAGGTCTCACATGCTGCAGGCAGCCAAGGGATGATAGGTGGACAGGTTATGGACATGGCAGTTGAAGACAAGACCGGAGATTATGATCTGAGTGTATTAGATGGTTTGAAGACTGGTGAACTTTTCAAGGCCTCTTTGCGGGCAGGAGCTATTTTAAACAGACTGAATGAGGCGGGCCTGGAAGCCCTTACCCAGTATGGAGAGCATTTTGGGTTAGCCTTTCAAATTACCGACGATATCTTAGATGTTAGCGGGGACCAAACCTTAATTGGCAAGCCAGTCGGAAGTGATGAAAAGAATGTTCGAACCACTTATATCAGCTTATTCGGAGTTGAGGGTGCGAAAGAAAGGGCCCAACAAAGCGTTCAAGCCTGTATGGAAAGCCTGGCCGTTTTCGGCTACGAGGCTGACTTCCTGCGCAATTTGGCCCAGTTTACATTGTACCGCACCTCGTAAGGGAATTGAGAAGTAGGCGTTTTTAGTTAGTAGTCGTTAGGCTCTTAGAAAGTTAATATAGAAATCATTGGGAGGCGTATGCCTCCCTTATTTTTTTGGCTAGGTAGGAGATAACTTATAAGATATTGTCCGTATTAGTAGGGATGAAAATATTCATACTATACCTGACTTGATATCTTGAAAGGGGACTTTATGTGCAGAATGTAGACAGTAGTAAATTACATCCGGAGATTACAGATATACCTGATGCTTTTAGATTGGAAGGTTTTAAGGATGAGGCGAAGTATTTGATTGATGGAAAAATAATGACATGCGGAAATAGTGCGAAGGTATATTCTCCTATTTGTTATGAAGAGAGTGAATCTGATAAACGTTATAGAATAGGGCGTTTTGCTTTATTAAATGAGGAGGAAGCCAAGAGGGCTCTTCAGGCTGCTGAAAATGCCTATGGTTCAGGCATGGGAGAATGGCCGCAAATGTCGGTTGATGAGCGCATAAAGCATGTTGAAGAATTTGCTCGGTATATGCTGGAACAGGAGAAAGAGTTTACTCTTCTGGAGATGTGGGAAATAGCTAAGACTTACAATAGCTGCCGTGATGAGTTTAAAAGGACAGTTGACTATATTCAGGATACTGTTGACCAGTTGCGAGAATTAGATACTAACTCAAATTATATAAAAAACGTGGAAGGATTTATTGCGCAAATTAGACGTTGCCCTCTGGGGGTAAGCCTCATTATGGGACCATTTAACTATCCGCTCAACGAGACCTTTGCCATGCTCCTGCCAGCCCTAATTATGGGTAATACTGCAGTGGTCAAACTGCCGAAATATGGCTGCTTATGCCAGGAGCCGTTATTAGAGGCATTTGCGCTTGCGTTTCCGCCTGGGGTGGTAAACATTATCAATGGGGATGGACCCACTATTATACCACCTATTTTGAAGCCAGGCAGTTTAGCTGCTCTGGGTTTTATAGGTTCAACTGCGGTAGCCAAAAAGCTGATCGCTCAGCATCCCTATAATAATCGCATGAGGACAATACTGGGCTTGGAAGCTAAGAATCCTGCCTTTGTTTTTCCTGATTGTGACCTTAAGCTGACTGTGAAGGAATGTGTTAATGGAGCCCTGGAGTTTAACGGCCAGCGTTGTACCGCCATAAAACATATCTGGGTGCATGCCGATATAATAGAAAAATTTTTGAGCGAGTTAAATTTAGAAATTGCCAGGATAAGGTGTGGCATGCCCTGGGAGGAAGGGGTAATGATAACTCCGCTGGCCGAAGATAAAAAATGTGACCAGCTATCTCAGTGGATTCAAGATGCAAAAAGCAAAGGCGCGCATATAGTAAATCCGAGTGGAGGAGAGTGTTCCGGTAATCTCTTTTACCCCACGGTCTTATATCCGGCTACCAATGATATGGATATTTATAACATAGAACAGTTTGGTCCCGTAATCCCCGTAAGCTCCTTTTCCACTCTGGAAGAAATCCTATCTTATATGCAGGCCAGCCCGGTTGGTCAGCAGGCCAGTATTTTCACCAGTTCTCCACTTAATGCAGCACCGCTAATTGATATTCTGGTTAACCAAGTTTCTCGAATTAATCTTAATGCCCAGTGCCGTAGGGGTCCTGATGAGCTTCCATTTACCGGACGCAAGGATTCGGCTGAAGGGACCTTGTCTGTTCCTGATGCTTTGCGGGCTTTTTCCATTCGGTCCCTGGTGGTTGCTAATGAGCAGGGTCGGGAATTATTCTTGCGGACCATTGAGAGCAGGAAATCTAAATTTCTTAGGATATGAAAAAACGTTTTTATGAATCCATAACCTCATTAACTTGCGGTAGTACCTAGTTAACAGGTCGCTTCACCACACTAACCTAACTCATAGGATAGAAACTTGGAGTATTGAGCATTAATTAGAAGAGTTAAGAGTATAAAGTGGGATATGCTCTTGTTAAGGTTAAAAAGAGAATAGATCCGCTATAAATGAAGGTTTATTATTTTATGACACAGTACTAGAATATAACGAGATAAAGGTGAGCATGTTCTAAAATTCACATAAGGAGGCAAACAGGTTTTTTTTAACCAACATTGTGAACATACTCACAATAGAGATAAAAGGATTCCATGTGGGTAAATCACGAGGCACACTTATAAAAGACTACAACAACAAAGTGACTTTGAAAAAAGTTGCCTAATATATTTCTCCTCACAAATAATATGCATTCTTTTGTCCCCGGTTGGTGTTAAACCGGGGACCTTTTTTTATAAAATCACATTATCAGAGAGCATAAGAG
>JAQUUV010000172.1 GCA_028693695.1 Syntrophomonas sp. | reverse complement strand
TTAATGGCCTGGTTCCTGCGCTGGTCGGGCAAACATATGCCGGTAACACCAGAAACACCAGAAACACCTGCAAAAAATCATTGATGATATGAGAACAGGAAAAGATATTTATGTGTTGGAGGTGGAATTTTGGATTCAATTAACTGCTTAGAAACTAATGTAGCCATTTTAGGTGGAGGACCGGCTGGCTATGTGGCAGCCATTCGAGCCGCTCAATTAGGGGCCGAGGTTGTTCTGATCGAAGAGCGAGAAGTGGGCGGGGTTTGTTTGAACCGGGGCTGTATACCGACCAAGTCCTTATTGAAGAATTCGGATATGGCCCGCAGTATTAAAAAGTCCAAAGAATTTGGCCTGCAAACAGATAATGTACAAATTGACTGGTTGTCAGCCTGGACCCGCAAAGAACGGGTGGTTAAAAACCTGCGCATGGGATTGGAAAAGCTGATTGCTGACCATAAAATTACTCTGCTAAAAGGAAAAGGGATTGTAATAAGCCCGCGAGAATTACTCGTTGCTACGGCGGAGGGCAGTATTAAGGTATCCTGTCATAGTCTGCTGATCACGGTTGGCTCGGAAGCGGCGATCCCTTCTATTTCGGGTGTTGATCTACCAGGGGTAATAAACAGTGATGGCGCCCTTGAATTAAAGGAAATCCCATCCTCTTTAGTCATTATAGGAGCTGGAGTCATTGGCTTGGAATTTGCGGACATGTTTAACGGGGTGGGTACTAAAGTAACCGTTCTCGAACTGGAAGATAGAATTTTACCGGGAGAAGATAAGGACATTAGCGAGGAACTACTTAAGTTATTAAAAAGACGCGGAATAGCTTTTAAGATGGGTGCCCGGGTTAAGGAGATTAGGGAGACCAACGGGGCTTTGGAACTAGCTGTAAGTGAAAAAGAAACAATGTATACTGCAGAAAAAGTACTGGTGGCCGTAGGCCGTAAGCTTCGCTCCGCGACCGCGGATATAATTAAGCTGGGCATTGAAATAGATGAGCACGGCGCCATTGTGGTAAACGAGCAGATGAAAACTAACATTGAGGGGGTTTATGCTGCCGGCGATATAATCGGAGGCAAACTGCTGGCCCACCTGGCTTTTGCTGAAGGGCGTGTAGCAATTGAAAACGCTCTGGGCATGGAAAGCAGGCTTAATTACGATGCGGTTCCGTCCTGTGTCTATACCCACCCCGAGTTGGCAACTGTAGGCATAAACGAACAAGAAGCGGGGAGGCGAGGAATTCCTGTCCGTGTAGGGCGGTTTGATTTCCGCCAAAATGGCCGGGCTTTAGCCATGGGCGAAAGAGATGGTTTCGTTAAAATCGTGATCAACGCCGAGGATCATGTGCTGCTCGGTGGCCAAATTCTAGGTGCTCAGGCTTCAGAAATGATATCGGAGCTGACTCTTGCTGTTACCTTAGGGGTTAAGGTAGAGATTCTGGCCGATATGATCCATCCCCATCCCACATTGAGCGAAGCCATTATGGAAGCATGTGGGGATGCGGTGGGAAGATCAATCCATAAAGCCATAAATAGAATAAATTAATTAAAATAAAGGGAGTGGAGAAAAATGGAAGAAAATAAAAAACAATTACCGGGGTTTATTATGTGTGTTTGTACCGGCAAGTGTCCTGGATTTGCCAAAATGGATATTTGGGACTTTATCAACCAGGTGAGGGTAGAGCTTCCGGTGGAGTATGGTTTTATTCATCCCCAGCTTTGCGAGGAGGATGGGGACCGATTCCTGGCTGACTATTTAAAGGCTGGTCGGAAGGTTGTTATCGGAGCATGTGCCTTGAACATGCAGAAAAAGATGTTCAAGGATGCATTTGCTGAAGCCGGTCTGGATATAAATAAAGATCTCATTGCTCTGGATATAAGAGATATGACTACCGATGAAGCGGTAGCCAAAGTCCAGGCCGTCCTGGATGAAATGGAGGCTTAAGGATGAGTGAAGATACTTTTATGGGTGCGCCCCGGGATAAGATCGATTGGGCCCCCACCATTGACTATACGAAGTGCAACTACTGCATGGAATGTGTTAAGTTTTGTCCCCACCAGGTCTATGAAGTCAGAGAAGCCGAAGAAAAGCGCCTGATTGTTAAGAATCCTAATAATTGCGTGGTTTTCTGCCGGGCCTGTGGGAAAACCTGTGGCCCTGATGCCCTGTCCTTTCCCAATAAAAACGAGACTACCAAAAAAATAAAAGAAATTCGAAAGGAGATGGAACAAAGTGAGTAAATCCTATGCCATACTTCCCTGCAACGGTTTAGACAAGTTGGCGGGTTCTTTGAGCAGAGAAATCGCTCTACGGATAGCAGAGCAGACCGGCAGCGAAATTATTTGTCCTACATTTTATCGAGTGTCAGATGTTCTTTACAATAAAGTGGCGGCTGAAAAACCGCTGCTGGTAATCGATGGCTGCGGTACCCGCTGTGCTGGCAAGCTGGCAACCGAAAAGGCATTAAAAGTTGCTGCCAAGATTAATGTAGCCGAAGAGAGCAAGAAATATAATATTAAACTTGGATCTTCCTTGAGACTAGGGGAAAATGAACTGCGTTTATGTGACCTGCTAGTAAATAACATTTTAAAGGATGAGTTAGAAGATAAAGCCGGCCAGGAGGTAAAGGACACAGTTCTTATGCCAGCCGAAATTGACTATGAGATTTACCAAAAGGATAAATTCGTATTTCGACTTCCTAAAGAAGGTTTTTACTTCAACGAAAATGACTGCTGGGCTTATGTGGTAGGCAATAAGGCGCGTATCGGGGTTACCGACTATGTGCAGAAGAGCCTGTCAGATATTATGTTTTTTACTCCTCCCGAGATAGGCAGTGAAATTGAACAATTCGGTGAAGCTGGTGCTATTGAATCGGGAAAAGCAGTATTTGAAATTATTTGCCCGGTATCGGGAGTTGTCACGGCGATAAATGATGAGTTGCTGGACTATCCTGAATATATTAATGACAATCCTTATGAAAAAGGCTGGATCGCAGAGCTGGAGCTGACAGATTTTGAGAGCGATAAAGAGCTTTTACTGCAATTTGAGGAATACGTTAAGATCATGAAAAGGAAGGTAGATGAGTTCCATGTCTAAGAAAGTAAAGGTAATCCCGTGCAGCGGCATAGGTAAGGTACATGGTCTTGTGGCTCGGGAGATAGCTCTAAAGCTGGTCAATGAGATTTGTACCCAGGAAGCTGAGACTGAATGTCTAGGTTATATTGTTACTGAAGCCCCTGAGATTGCAGAACGTATAAAAGATGGCAAGTGCATTACCATAGATGGCTGCCCCAAGATGTGCGCGGCCAAAAGCGTAGCCCACGTAGGCGGATCAGTGACGGCAGAAGTGCGGATAGTTGATATCTTGAAGGAATACCGGGGATACAAACCGGGCACGGCTACCACTCTTAACGATCAGGGATGGGAAATTGTAGACGGGGCAGCGGAAAAGCTGGCGAACCGAGTAAGAGAAATCTATGGGGAGGAATAAAAAATGGGATCTGTAAAAATAGGAGTCGTATCTTGCAGTGGTGAGGACTGCCTGGGCGGAACCATATCGCGTTTGGCTACCCGGAAAATGATGGAACAGATCCGTCCAGACGATGCAGTTACCCTTTGTCTGCCTTTGTTTATTGCCGGGGGAGAAGAAGAAAGAGGCTTTGCAGCTGCCCATCCGACTATTACGGTGGATGGCTGCGGTAAATGGTGCGCCAAAAGAGCCACCGAAAGACTGAGCGGAAAAGTCAGCGATGTAGTTCAGGTGGCTGACCTAATAGGCACTGAAACTGCCGAGGGACCAATTCTTTCCACCCGCAATATTACCCCGGAACATCTGGAAATGGTAGATAAAGTGGCTGAAGAAATTAGACTCAAGTTCGACCGCATTGCCGAAAGTTACAAAGGCAAAGCATTGCCCATTAAAGGTTTTTAGTAATGATCGTAAGCAGCCTTTATAAATCTCTATCCTATGACCCATGGGTAAATCTGGCTTTGGAAGAGTATTTTATGCAGCATGTACGGCCTGAAGAAATAATCTTATATTTATGGCAAAACGACAATACGTAAAATAGTAAAATTTATAAAGGAGGATACAGACATGGATATTATTAAAATTGACGTTTACGGAGGAATTAATACCGGGGGTGGTGGCTGTAGTTGTGGTTGTAGTAGTTGTTCCCCTGCCGATGCCAAAGCCGAATATGCAGAGGTGGAAAAGGCGTTACTGGACAAGTATGGAGAGGAAACCCTAAGCCTCAAATTCATTGATACGGGCGGAGTAAATCTGTCTGCATATCCCGAGGTCGAAAAGGTGATTCGAGCCGGATATTCCTTCCCTATAACCGTGGTCAATGGTTCCCCCCGTCTTGCTGGGGCTATCTCTGCCGAATCCTTGATTGAGATTATCACGGAACTCCAAAACTAATAATGATCGTTTCTTTTATAAAAACCTTCTTCAAGTTTGGTAGTGGAGAATTTATTCTTCACTGCCAAACCCCCATTGGGAGTTTTTGCCCTGGTTTTATTTATCCCCTTCTACAAAAGCTATCAGCAAAAATAAGTCATTGACAAACGACAAATACAATAATAATATAAGCATATACTTATTAAATGAGTTTCACCAAGAAACTCTGGGAAAGAAGATGATGGTTATGTTGCAATGGTTTGCAAATCTGGTTACTTATCAATGGTTTAATTTAGCAAAAGGAAGCCATTTGGCGGATGCGGTTAACTTTTTTGTCTATGACACCTTGAAGATATTTTTCATGTTGTCGGTGATTATTTTTGTGGTTGCGATTATTCGCAGCTTTTTCCC
>JAQUUV010000171.1 GCA_028693695.1 Syntrophomonas sp. | reverse complement strand
CCAAGGTAGCGGATTGTCCCAATTCTATAAAGCATATAATCTTTATCCAAACAATTTCAGTTTGGATGGCTATAGATGATCATGCAAAAACGTCCCATATCCGTGCCTTTTGGGCAGGGATTTTCTTGTTTTAGAGGAGGTTTTCACATGATACAAATACAGGTCAGACATTTAAGCAAATCGTATGGCGAGGTTGAGCTGTTTAAAAATGTTTCCTTTGATATATCACTGGGGGAAAAGGTCGGCATAGTGGGAGCAAATGGCTGCGGAAAGAGTACCCTGATTAACATCTTGGGTGGTCTGATTGAAGAAGACGCCGGTGAAGTAAAGCTTGCTAAATCAACACGTAGGCTATTTTTGCCGCAGAACCTCCCCACGGATGTAGGGGTATTTACTGACCCAATAATTAGCGCCGAGGCCAGAAAATACTTGGGGCTGCTAAACATGGAGCCAAACCGGGAGTACCAGATACCAACCCTATCCGGCGGAGAAAAAACTAAATTGGCTCTAAGTCAGATACTAGCGTTAGATCCCAACCTGCTCCTATTGGATGAACCGACCAACAACCTCGATTTTGAAGGTATTGTAGCACTGGCGCAGATACTAAAGAGGTATCCGGGGAGTGTTCTGGTAATATCTCATGACCGCTATTTTTTAGATAAGGTTGTGGATAGAATAATTGAAATTGAAGAAGGGAGAATTGAAGATTACCCCGGCAATTATACTTTTTACCGGGATACCAAAGCCCGCTTGTTTAACGAAAAAATGCATCGCTATGAAGCGGGACAAAAACATCAAAAACGTATCCAGGAAGCCATTGGCCAGGCCAAACAATGGGCGGATAAAGCTCATCGGCATTCCACCCGGCCTGACTCCAGCGGATTAAAGATGGGGGTAAAGGAAAAGAAACGGGCTAAAGCCAAAAAGATCGACAAAAAGGTTAAAAGCGATATTAAACGTTTGGAGAAGCTGATTACAAACAGCGAAAAGCGTCCTCGTCCGGAAAAGACCGTGTACTTTAATATAAACGGCGCGGCATCTCAAAGCCGAAGAATGGTGCAGGCCAGCAATATCAGTAAATCATTCGGTAAGACGCAATTGTTTGATAATAGTGATTTTTTTGTTACCCGCGGAGAAAAAGTGGCCTTGTTTGGACCCAATGGCTGTGGAAAGAGTACATTGATCAAAATTTTTCAGGGATTTGAGCTGGTTGACAGCGGAGAAATCTGGGTAAGTCAGAGCAGTAAAGCGTTTGTTTTACCGCAGAACTTTATGAATCTGCCTCAGAATCGAGTGCTAATTGAGTATCTGTACGATATCGTAGGGAGCACGAACACAAATGACCGTACCCTGTTGGCAAATTTGGGGATAACCGCCCACCATCTGCAGCAAACCATAGGTACCTTAAGTTATGGTGAGCAAATGAAAGTGAAGTTGGCTGAACCTATACTGGCGCGACGCGATTTTATAATACTTGACGAACCCACCAATCATTTGGATTTACATGCCCGCACCCGCCTGGAAGAAACTCTGGCCGATTATGAGGGGACTTTGCTGATAGCGTCCCATGACGTATATTTGTTACAAAGGGTGTGTAACAAGGTCCTGGCTTTTGAAAATGGCTTGATTAGAAGATTCGAGCAATCCTTTGCTGAGTATCTGGAATACAGGGAACTTTGATTATACGATTTAATTTCACTCCTGACTCGAAACCAATTTGAGAGCTTGATAGATAATCAAAAAAAGAAACGGCGTGGCTGATATATATGATGTCTACGCCGTTTTTCACTGTACCAAAATACTACTTATGAATATGCTCAAATAATAAATCCACGGTATTTACATCAATACCAAAGCGGCTAGGCCTTTTCAATGTCGGCAATTAATTGTTGCACTGCGTTCACATCGGTTGCCCAACTGGTGCAAAATCGCACCGCACTATGGTTATTGTCGATTTTTTGCCAAAAAGAATATTCATAGTTTTCTTTGAGTTTTTTCAATACTTCGTTGGGCATAATAGGAAACTGCTGGTTCGTATTGGATGGTGTGAGGAAACCATATCCCTTTTTGATGCAGGCTTCTTTAATGAGTATAGCCAGTTTATTGGCATGTTGGGCCATATCAAAATATAAATTATCTTCAAACAATGCAATAAATTGTAATCCCAGCAGGGGAAGCCAGGATTTCTATGGTAAAATATTGATATTGTGGTTCATGAATTGGTAGGGGGGATATTATGACTTTTGATTATTTAAGACCTGTTTTTATTACCTTTATAATAGTTTTGTTGATTTTCTTGTTAATAGTGATTCTTCAGAAAGGCAAATGCAAACTAATAAATGGTTTCTCTGTTATCAGTGTATCAATTATATGCTTATTGGTATCTGCAATAAATCTTTGGCAAATAGGGATTATCGCTGACGAATTGGGTTTAGGAGGAGATGCTGTATCCTCTTATATGTTTTTGGTCATTGTAGGATTATCTATACTAAACCCAATAATTTATACATTTAGGAAATAAATAAGAATTTTTCTTTCGCTAACGGGTAACGATTGCGGAATAGGGGCAGTCACCTTTTGGTAGTATTAACATACCTTGGTGGATACAAACCATTTTATTCATAATGCCCAGTTCAAGCAAACAGCATATTAGACTAATAATGGGAAGCCTGGATATCTTATATCTGTCATGAGATATTAATTGATTATATTTTACGAATGGGGCTAGATGATGTATTGGCATCATCATAGAAGTTACTGCAAAGTGCGATAGTGCAGTTAAGTAATAATTATCCAAATAACAAAATGAGCATGCAATAGAGGGTATAGATAGATGAAACGATTCATTATTGCTGGTTTAGCTGGTCTAATTATTTTTTTAGGTTTAATTGTTTGGCATAGCCCTGATTATCAAGCCAGACATATTTTAAGAACTTATGATTTCCATCCTGTTGGTATGCCTAAACACACAAGTATTGTTTTGGACGAAATAACATTTGACTCATTCAATGAAGCATCAAAGGAACTGGGCTATAATCTACAACCCTATAAAGGAAAGAAGGTTGAAGTGTTACAATACGGACTTCTGGAGCGTCATATGTATGAAAATGGAAACGGAGAATCTGCAATTTATGCTAAATTTCTATTGAACGATAAGCACCAATTAATCGGTGCATCATTGGAAGTTAAGGGTATGATGCCAGGGGTTATTTCTTTCAGTGAGAATAAACCAAATTATTAAAGTATCAAGAGAACGGTTTCTGCAACACTGAATTGATTTTATAATTGATCTGCAGTTTGGTGGGCAGGGTCTTTTATTCGCTTGGTGGAAGAGGCAATTTGTTTTGTATTTGTACTTTACCTATATAATGCCTTCTTTTAATAAAATGAATGGTCTGTAGTAGTCCATGCTGCTTAAGGTTAAAGAGAGGATGATCGAGATGCTTGCGTTTATTGGCAATTTAGGACCTTGGGAATTCATATTAATATTGTTTATCATATTTAAGATTGTTCTTTATTGCTTACCCGCTATTATAGCCTATAGCAAGGATAGCCCTGCTAAGGTGAAGATTCTATTAATTAATCTCATTCTTGGCTGGACGGTGATAGGATGGCTTTGGGCATTAGTTTGGTCTCTAAAGCGAGACTAGCTTGCCGCTAATGAGTTTACCTTCATCTTCCAGCTTGATTCAATTTGCATCGAAAGTCCTCTTAGCAATTAGGGTTGTGAAGTTAGAAGTGTAGAGAGGTTAGGACTATGAGCTGTGTTCAACGAATCTTAAATGGGCTTAAATACATGCTTTCCATACTGGTAATCATCATTTTGCTTTATCCACTACTAGGGCTCATCGGTGCTGGCATGGAAGCCTTTGGTGAATTGATCAATGCTGAGTATGTCAAGAAAATTGCGTATGTTCTTTGCCATCCAGCGATGATTATACCTGTAAACATTGGCTCAGCGACCATTGATCTGATCCCCTTGTTAGTGGTGGTTTTAGCTGGTATATGGGGCTTTTATAGACTCAAGTGAATAAACTCAATATAGCAAACTAAAGGGCAGTGAGTTTTATACGTCAACAACCCCATCTTTAACAGACCGTGCAGTGTCTTTGTAATGTTCAACAAGGAGGGATTTGAATGAAGCTATCAAAAATTCGTCTTATCATTGGGGTGTTTATATTAGTTCTAATTGTGGGCAGTGTTACTTGGGCATTGTTCTATAAGCAACATGAGTATATATCGCCAGAGCCAGCACCATTAGCAAAGCCAGTTATTTATTTGTATCCAACCAAGCAAGAGGCGGTTTCTATTAAATTGAACTTCAGCGGCCAATTGACTTGTACATATCCAGACTATAAAAACGGATGGAATGTCATTGCTGTCCCTGATGGAACCCTTACTAATCTGGATGATAATAAGCAATATCCTTACCTTTTCTGGGAAGGGGTATCGACCGAAGCTAAATGGGATTTATCAAAAGGATTTGTAGTAGCAGGAAAGGATACCAAGGATTTTCTTCAAGAGAAGTTGGCTTTCCTGGGATTAACTCCAAAAGAGTATAACGAATTTATTGTTTACTGGCTCCCAGTGATGAAAAATAATAAATACAACCTGGTCACATTTGCAGGAAGAGAGTATGAGGAGCTGGCACCACTGCATATAACTCCTAATCCAGATTCCGTTCTCAGGGTCTTTATGGTTTTTAAACCTCTGGATCGCTATATGGAAGTACAACCCCAGGAGCTGAAATCATTTGAACGAAAAGGCTTTACTGTTGTGGAATGGGGAGGTACTGAGTTAAAGTGATTTTTGTCATTTAG
>JAQUUV010000170.1:1908-4901 GCA_028693695.1 Syntrophomonas sp. | reverse complement strand
TAAACGCTGAGGTTTCCATCGTGGCCGCTCACCCTCTGGTTAGAGAAATAATGGTGAAAAAACAACAGATCATGGCCCAGACCCGTAATGTTATAATGGATGGACGCGATATTGGAGAGCAGGTTTTGCCTGACGCCGAATTCAAGTTTTTCCTTACTGCTGATCTTCAGAAGAGAGCCCAGAGAAGGGCATTGGAGATGGAAAGTCAGGGCTATGATATCGATAAAAATCTAATTGAGGAAGATATGCAGAAACGGGATCGAATGGATTCTGAAAGGGAAGTTGGCGCCCTGAAAATATTAGCTGATTCTATTGTGATTGATACCAGCGAACGCACCGCTGATGAGGTCTTGGCTCATATACTCTCCATCATTGGGGAGGGATAGGATGCTATATGCCACTGTAAGGCGATTACTGCGGTTTATATTTTTTTTCCTCGGATTGAGGTCCGAGGGCAATGAAAAATTGCCCATGTCAGGGCCGGTTATCATTGCCGCCAACCATGTCAGCAATTGGGATCCGGTTGTGGTTGCTCTGGTTTTGAACCGTCCCATACATTTTATGGCCAAGGTTCAGTTATTTAAATATGGGATTTTGGACAAATTATTTACTAAATTGAATGCTTTTCCGGTGAAAAAAGGCACTCCGGATAGAAATGCTATTCGACGAGCCCTGAAAGTATTGGAAGAGGGTCAGGTCTTAGGCATATTCCCCGAGGGAGCGCGGAACAAGACCGGGGAGGAAATGAAGGCACAGTCAGGTGTAGCTATGATTGCCCTTAAATCAGGATCTCCAATTGTACCAGTGGCCTGCATAGGAACTAAATGTAATTTGCCCTGTGGATGGTTCAGACCTTTGCTGGTTAGAGTGGGCGATGCTATTTACTTGGATGAATATCAAGGCCAGAAGGTGAATTCCGCCACTCTGGAACAGTTGAGTAGTGATATTATGAATAAAATTAACCAGCTTTTATATAAATAAAGAAGGATTTTAGTGCTCGAATACGAAATAAATATAACGGGGTGTAGGATTTTGCAGGTGCTGCTTGCTGAAAAGGCTGGGTTTTGTGCTGGAGTCAGGAGAGCCTTTCATATTGCTGAAGAAGCCAGCCGTGCCGAGGGCAGTTGGTGCACATTAGGCCCGCTGGTTCATAATGATGGTGTCATACGCTATTTTGAGGAAAAAGGCATAAAGGCTGTTAATCATATTAGCGATATTAACACGGGCGGGGTAATTTTTAGAACTCATGGAGTTTCTCCCGAGATAATTCGCGAAGTGGAAGAAAAAGGCTGCCCCATCCAAGATGCCACCTGTCCCCTGGTTAAGCGGGTACATGCAGTGGCTGAATTACTAAGGGGTGAAGGTTATGATATAGTCGTTTTTGGAGACATTGATCACCCTGAGGTGAAAGGAATAATGGGATGGTGTGATAATAAAGCTACCGTTATTGCCAACCCGAATGAAGCTCGCGAATATACTGGAGTCAATAAATTAGGTATCATTTCTCAGACCACGAAAGATGAGAAAGATTTTTATGCTGTAGTGTCTGCCCTTTTATTAAGATCCCAAGAAATAAGGGTGTTCAATACCATATGTTCTGCTACTCGACAAAGACAGGAGTCAGCTAGGGTATTATGCCAAGAGGTTGATTTGATGCTGGTCATTGGTGACCAGAACAGTTCCAATACCCAAACTCTGACACGGGAGTGTCAACAAACCGGAGTGAAAACCTGGCAGATACAGTCCGCTGCAGATTTAAAACCTGAATATCTGACGGGTGTAAATAGGGTGGGGATTACCGCAGGAGCTTCCACTCCGGACTGGATTATTAAGGAGGTATTAGATAGGATGACGGAGTTTGATGACGGCGCTCCTCAGGAGCAAAAACAGGAGGATTTAGTACAGGAGACTGCTGTACAGGAAAATTCAGTGAGTGAAGAAAGTTTTGCCAAAATGGAAGCTGAAATGGCTGACCTTGCTACTCCCGAAAAAGGCGATGTAATAAAAGGCACAGTTGTCCAGGTTCTTGACGATGAGGTGATGGTAAATGTCGGTGGCAAATCGGAAGGCATAATCCCTCTTCGAGAAATGTCATTTAAAGATGTCAATTCAGCCAAAGAACTGGTTAAAATAGGCGATGAGCTTGAAGTGTTGGTGTTAAAATGGGATGATGATGGAACCATTTTATTATCCAAGAAAAAGGTTGATTCTAAAAGGGCTATGGATAAATTGGAAGAGGGTTTCCAAGAAGGAAGCCTGCTGGAAGGAACAGTGGTGGGCAGCGTTAAAGGCGGCCTACTGGTTGATGTAGGAGTAGTAGCTTTCTTACCAGCCTCGCATGTTGAGGACGGATATGTAAAAAATCTTGATGAGTATATTGGTAAAACCTATAAGTTCAAAATTATTGAATTTAACCGTCACAAAAAACGTGGTTCCCAGATTGTGCTATCTCGTAAACAACTGGTAGAAGAAGAACGCTCCAAGCTCAAAGAAAAGTTCTGGGCCAGCATCGAAGAAGGGCAGACTCTTAAAGGGCGGGTTAAACGTATTGTTGATTATGGAGCCTTTATAGACCTGGGAGGCTTTGAAGGATTATTGCATGTGTCGGAAATGGATCATGTTAGAATTAACCATCCCTCCAGCATCCTCAATGAAGGCGATGAAATAGATATCTATATCCTGGCTCTGGATCGGGAAAAACAAAGAGTTTCGCTCAGTCGTAAGAAACTTCTCAAGAGTCCTTGGGAAATCGTACTCGAAAAGTATAGTGAGGGCGATATTATTGGAGGCAAGGTAGTTAGAATAGCTCCCTTTGGTGCTTTTATTGAAATTGAGCCTGGTGTTGATGGTCTGGTGCACATTTCACAGCTTGCCAATCGTCGGGTAGAGAAGCCACAGGATGTGGTAGCCGTCAACCAGGAGGTTCAGGTAAAAATACTCAGTATTGACCCGGAGGAGAAAAGAATAGGTTTATCGATAAAGGAAGTTGTCAC
>JAQUUV010000170.1:0-1808 GCA_028693695.1 Syntrophomonas sp. | reverse complement strand
GAAAAGGTGAGCGGTATTTATGAAAGCAAGCGGAGTAATTCTGGCCGGTGGTAAAAGTTCACGCATGAAATATAACAAGGCTTTTGCCGAGATTGCTGGCAGGTCGGTGATAAATATTATTGTTGACAAATTTACCCGTCTTTTTGACGAAACTATTATTATCAGCAATGAACCTCAGCTATATCGTGAACTGGGCCCAGTGGTGTATACCGATATTTATCCGCACATGGGCCCGGTAAGTGGTATTCACTCAGGTCTCTATCATGCACGGCATGATCAGGCATTCATAATGGGTTGCGACGTGCCTTTCATGAATATGGACCTGGTGGAATTTATGTTTACCCAGTTGGATAATTATGACAGCGTAGTACCTGAAATTGACACTTACCTCCAGCCCTTATCTGCCATATACAGCAAAAAATGTTTGCCTGTATTAACGAACTGTTTAGAAAATAATAAAGTGAAGTTAATTCGAATATTTGAGGAATTAAACTCGTTGATATTAAATCGAAACCAATTGGAAAAGTTTGGAGTAGTTGAGGAGCTTTTTCTTAATGTAAATGACCTGGAAGCATTGAATATAGCCAAGCAAATTGCGGGGAGGTATCAGTTATAAGAAACAAGCGTAAGGCGGAGCATTTGGCCCTCGCTATAAATATCGCTGATGGCCCTGGCAGTAGTGGATTTGAGGATGTCCATCTTTTACAGGATTCTATCCCGGATCTGGCTCTGGAAGAAATAGACTTGCGTACTGATTTTTTAGGTAAAACGATCTGCTACCCGTTGCTAATTAATGCATTAACTGGAGGAACGGATCAAGCTAAAAAAATTAACCGTATTCTAGCATGTATGGCCAGTAAATACGGCTTAGCTATGGCGGTAGGCTCTATGACTATAGCCATAGAAGAGCCCGCCCTAAGGGATAGTTTTACGATAGTACGCGAGATGAACCCAGACGGCATTATACTGGCCAACTTGGGGGCCAATAGCAGCTATCATCAGGCTTGTGAGGCAGTAAAGATGATAGAGGCCGATGGCCTGCAGCTTCACTTTAATGTACCCCAAGAACTGGCTATGGGTGAGGGGGATCGAAACTTTCGCGGTATTATTGATAATGTGAGCCGCATCGTTGATGCCTGTCCGGTTCCAGTAATTGCCAAGGAAGTGGGTTTTGGCTTTTCACGGGAAACGGTGGCAAAACTCTTTGCAGCAGGAGTAAGGATATTTGATAACGGGGGCCAGGGAGGTACTAATTTTCTGGCAATAGAAGATCAACGCCATGGAATGTTTGATCATCAATTGGATGATTGGGGTATACCTACAGCGGCAAGTCTAGCTGAAATTGTTTCCATGCAAATACCTATTCAAGTTGTAGCCTCAGGAGGAATTCGGACTGCTCTCGAAATCGCTAAAGCTATTGCTATGGGGGCTGATATGGTTGGAATTACGGGATTGTTTCTTAAGATCCTTCAACATGAAGGTCAGGATGAACTGGACAGGAGAGTCGAGAGTTTATTATACCAGCTTCAATCAGTATTTTTAATGAGCGGAGCCCGGGATTGCTCCATGATAAGGACGAAACCAGTTTTAATATTAGCTAAGACAGCCGAGTGGCTGCGCGCCAGGAACATTGACCCCAGTGCTTGGTCCAATAGGTAACTCAACTCTTTCGCAGTAGACGGATTATGCGCAGCAGCAGATAAACTGATGCTATTTCAAATAAACGATAGACGGGGAACGGGATTTTGCTGTTGTCTGTTATCTGGGGCTAACAGATTCAGTAATTATGCTTGCTCCCGCCTCCGGAG
>JAQUUV010000169.1 GCA_028693695.1 Syntrophomonas sp. | reverse complement strand
CCATATACCATATTATACCTGAAAAGTATATTAAGGCCTACTGTTACGCGTTATAATAAGGAAAATGTAATTATCGCTAGGGTAATGAAATGGGGGATTTGATGATAAGCTGGCAGAAATGTTCAGTGGCTGCTAGTGCAATGTAAGGGTAGAACAGCGCAAAATTGATATCCATTATTTCAGTGATGCAAATTCAATACTCAAAACTAAAGATTGGAAGGGAAAGAAATGCATAATAAAAATGGAAAGATAACTATCATGACGATATGTATGGTTGTGGGAATCATGCTCGCTATACAATTCAAAACCTCATCCACCTATGATGTTAGTTATAGGGGAACCAGGTCGGATGAAATGGCGTATAAGATTAGTACAATATCAAAGGAAAGGGATGCCTATTCAAAAGAAGTTGTTGACCTGAGGCAAAAGCTGACTAATTTGGAGAATGGCAGCGGCGAGGCCATCGCAGATCTGCAGTCCGAACTAAAAAAGGCTAATGTATCTGCGGGACTGACGCCAATAGAGGGTCCGGGAATTATTGTTACTATAAATGACAGTCCGAAGTTAGTCCGGTTGGATGTTGACGTGAATAATTACCTAGTGCACGATTACGATATTCAGAGTATTGTAAACGAAATGCGAGCTTCCGGGGCAGAAGCGATATCAGTAAATGAACAGCGTATTACGGCAATGTCGGAAATAAGGTGTGCGGGGACCACTATTTTGGTAAACCAGAACCGAATAACCCCTCCATTTGTAATTAAAGCTACCGGAGATCCTAAGAATTTGGATACCGGATTATCTATGCCGGGAGGCATTTTAGATCGATTAACTGGTTTTTTGCAAATCAAGCTGGAGCGTGCCGAAAAGATAGAAATAGCTGCATATAATGGGGTTTTGAAGTTAAATTATTCTTATCCAATAAGTACCAAGTAAAGCGGAATACCACCAAAACGCACGCTTAATGGCTTCCATATCGCTAGGACACCTGGAGATAGTCGGTGATATTTCGACAGATCAGGGAAACTGCAAGTTATGTTTCGTTTTATCGTACTTAC
Organism: Syntrophomonas sp.; assembly: GCA_028693695.1. GTDB lineage: Bacteria > Bacillota > Syntrophomonadia > Syntrophomonadales > Syntrophomonadaceae > PHAA01. Next base: position 3,904 of record JAQUUV010000169.1, on the reverse strand, counting down.
TGATAAGAAAAACGAGCAGGGGGAGATAATCGTGAAGAAGTATTTATTGTTATTACTTGTGGCAATTATGCTGGCTTTTCCGGGCGGGGCATCGGCCCAGACGGCACCGGGTGATATCGTTGATACCAGTGGACATTGGGCCGAGCAGGATATAGAAGCAGTATCTTGCCTGGGTTTTATGAACGGCACCGGAACCACTGACCAGGGATTCCAAGTCTTTTCTCCCGAGGGTACCGTTAGCCGTGCCCAGCTTGCTGCCGTGTTGCAGCGCACTTTCCAACTGGATTATGGACAGATTCAGTTTATCAAACAGCCATTAGCCAGTGATTACTACCCGGATGTTGACAATGACGCCTGGTATGCTAATGGCTTGGTAATGTGTGCCATTAACAATATCTTTGAAATTACGGGTGATTTTTCTGCAGATCGCTCGGTTAGCCGCATGGAAATGGCCCGGTCCATCTACCGCTGCTTTAATGCTAAAGAAATCTCGGTTCCTATGATCATGCTTATGCCTATCTACGAAGATACCAATTCATTATCTCAGGAGGATGTTAATGCCATTACTTTTGTTAGTAATACTGGGATCATGAAAGGTGAGAATAATTATTTCAGACCTGAGCAGGACATGACCCGAGCCGAACTGGCCAGGGTTCTTAACCGCTGTGTCAGTCTAATGGCTATTAATGAGAGTTATAATGGCCAGGAGTATCAGCTTCCAGTTGGACAGACCTTGATCATATCCTTGAGCAGTAACCCGACTACGGGCTATACCTGGAATATTAAAAATGCCGGGGATGAAAAAATTCTATCGCCAATAGGAAACACGTACCTGGGTGAAAGCAATGAAAACCAGCTCAGAGTGGGTCAGGGAGGCCAACAATACTGGCGATTTAAGGCTCTGCAAGCGGGAACTACTGAACTGCAACTGGTCTATGCCCGCCCCTGGGAGAGTGTTCAGCCGGCTCGGGTTTTCACTTTAAAAGTTACGGTTAAGCAACCGACGATTTCTAGCGGTGCAACCACTATTAGTTGCAATTCAGTGAAGGAAGAATCCGACCACATGAGCGTTGATCTTAATATACCGGTTATAACCGGTTTAGCTGATAATAGTATCCAAGCAAATCTCAATGCTCTATGGGAAAAGGATGCTATGGAATTAAAAACCAAATTGGTAGCAGAAATCGAGGACTACGTAAAATATAATCAGAACAATGACTTTCCCATCAGGCCATACGAATTGCTTACCAGATATCAGGAAACTTATCAGATTGAAAAGATAATGAGCCTTTATGTAGACTATTACCAGTATACTGGCGGGGCACACGGAATAACCGACCGCAGAAATTATAATATGGATCTAGTCAATGGTAAACAACTAGCTTTAAAAGACCTGTTCCAGGATGGTTATGACTACCAATCAATCATTAACAATGAGGTTCGTCAGCAAATCGCTGCCAACCCTGATAAATATTTTGCCGGGAATATGGGCTTTAACGGCATTGCCGAAAATCAAAGATATTATATTCAGCCGGGATTTCTAGTGGTTTATTTCTCCCATTATGAAATCGCTCCCTATGCTGCGGGTATTCCGGAGTTTAAAATACCTCTGGCTAAGTTCCCGGATGGGGTAAGAGCGGAGTTGCTGAAGTAGGTGGCATAGATAGGCTATTGCGCATTTTGTTCATAATACGAAGCAAGCCGCTCTGAAATGGGTGTCTGTTTTTATTGGGGGAAAGAAGATGACATATGGCCAGTGAACAAGTGTAAGCGCTTAATAAACAGGTGCATTGGCAAAGTAAACCCCGGTGCGATATGATAATTTGTACCGGGGTTCTTGTCTCCTTAAATATTTGGTAAAGAAAGATCGGTTGAATCCTTATCTGTCAGCTAAATGTTCAATCCAGGCTTGTTTCCATGTGTCAACGGTTTTTCCTGTCTCTCTCTCCATTGCACTTTTTAAATCTCTTTCGTTGTAAAATCTCATAATTTTTTGAATTCCAACTTGCTCATCGAGATACTGAACAAAGGATGCTGATAAAATATAATACTTTTTCCTATTTTCTGAATTGAAATCTGTACTGGTAATATCATTTCTTCCATTTTCACCAATTAGCTTTAGAACTGATTCTGAATTTTGATTAAGGTAAATTTTAGCTAATTTATTAATATCCTCTCCATCATTAGGATAACAAGGGTAAGCATTGTTTAATTTCATATTAAGATATGCTGCTATACCCTCGGATACCCAGGAATTAAAACAATTACCAGCTATAATATGTATACTCTCATGAATGTAGGGAGCTTTCTTCTCTTTTACATAACTAAGATAGATGGATGGATTACCATTAGTATTTGTAGCATAAGAAGGCTCTTTCTTTCCTGAAATATAGAAGTTAATTTTCTTATTAAAATGGCGGTCAATATACTTTTCTATATCATTTATTCCCGTTTCAGTTTTGTTAGCTATGGATAATATATCAGTTTTACTCAAATAGCCTTTTTCAATCCACAGTATTGATCGCCTATTTTCAGCTTTTATATATTCATCATCGCTGTTATCAATATTTATAGTTAATGAAGAATTAATTACTACTGTTTCTTCATCTGCATCCCAAGTAATTTCAGAACCAAGGCTTTCTGCGATAAAACGCGTTGGTACCATAATTCTACTGTTAACAATTTGAGCAGGCACATCTAAGGACACTGTATTTCCATTTACAGTTGCGTTAAGGTTATCTATTTGTAATACAATAGTTGTTGTTCCTTCAGTTGCAGTAACTGTATTGGTTTCAGCATTCCATTGAACTGTTACTCCCATTGCCTCAAATATAGCACGTAGTGGTACTAATGTACGTCCATTAATTGTGATTGGGGGTACATCAAAAGACACATCCTCTCCATCTAAGGTGACACGTGGAGCAGATATTGCCAATGTAGTCAACGTATTAGAACCAATAAATAGAACTAAGATAGCAATAATTAAAATTAATTTCTTCATAATTTCCCCTTCTTTTATATATATACCATTTGATATTAATTGTATCATTTTCAATATAAACCAAACAAGATACAAGGCATTTTAATAATTGTATGAAGAAAAGACATGTACAGCTATTGCGCATAACAATAATGATGTGCAGATAGACGGGTGGTACTAAAACTAAGAATCGTTGTTTTTTGCACAAAGGTACGCCCCCTAAAAGTAAGGGAGCACGGATCCTTTTGATTTATACTTTTTCGCAAAATATAAAAATGCAAAATAGTACCTACTCCATATCGTACTCGCATGGGAACACAAATCAATTGAAATTTATAGTAGTTCCATCAACAGTTACTGATTTAACCCTTGCAACATCCAACGGCAAAGAAGATGTAAACTTATATTTGACCGCTCCGTTGTTTTATAGTTAATCATTAATTGTTGACCCTGAACATCGAAAGGGGGAAAAGGTATGAGAAGAGGTCTGTGGGCTTTGGTTGTAGTTTTGGTGGCATCGCTGCTGCTATCAGGGGGGCTGGCCTGGAGATACCGGACAGTAAATTTGGAAAACCAGAAAATAAACCTGGTAAAAGGCTATTGTGCTATCAATAGGTGAGCATAAATATAATGTAAAGCCTGGCGCTAGCTGGTGCATGCCTGAGGGAACTGAGCACATTGCCAAATTTATGGAGAAAGGAAAACGGGCATGAATAATTCATCCCCCCAATATTCAGTTCCTCCCAAGAATCGATCCCAGCTGCGACTTACCCTGGGTCGAGTTTTCTATACATGGCGCAGGTACCTGGAATGGATTTTCCCAGGGAAACAATATGCAGGTACTATTCAAACCGAGCACAATCTTTCCAATAGGGTCATTGCTCATAAAACACCTCTATTGAGACAGCTTAGAAATGTAGATAT